>CAIVVG010000217.1 GCA_903909295.1 uncultured Chlamydiae bacterium | reverse complement strand
CTACGACTTCGATTCCTTCTTTGGCTAGTTGCTGGGCTCGATCTTTTTTCAGCAGTGTACTGTAGTAGCCGTTGAAATTATCGAGACCGACGACGAAATCGCCGCACTGCTTCATGCGGAGACCCAAATGAAAGCCGATGAACCCCGCGGCTCCTGTGATCAGTACTCGTTTCATTAAAAAGTTCACTTGTGTTATACAAGGTTATCCTCCATCTTATAGGGCTGGGCGGTTATTTGCATGGGTTTTTTTCTGAGAGGGTGTCTACCACATGAGGGTTCGTCGAGTTTTTGGATTCGTTTGGCCGCTTTTCGACTTCAAACTTGGGGGGCTATATACTTTGGTTGATATTGCCCCCCAAGAATTGAATCGAAAATCGGCTCAAAAGAACCGAAAAACCGACAGAACCTTACGTGGTAGACACCCTCTGATGAACCGATTTCTCTGGGAGCTTCCTCTACTCCTTCTGACTGCTTGCGGGGGCCCTTACATGGGCAAGGACCTGTTTGGGGCCGATGAATTCGTCCTCGATTCCTACAAGATCCGAGAGGGGAAGCTCTCGATCCTTGAGATGCAGGGGGCTCCGATGGCTGAGCTGTCTTCCGAAATGCTCGATGAATACGAGGATCGGATCGATGAGGACGATGTTCTACAAGTCGCGCTCTACCATCCGAAGCGCTCTGATTTGGTGAGTGCGGTTTCTGCGGTGGGGCAAACGGTGGGTTACCGGGTCATTCACGGAGAGATCCTTCTTCCCGACCTTCCTGCTGTTCAAGTAAAAGGATTGACGCTGGCTGAGGCGAGGGAGAAAATCCAAAAAGACTATCAGGGACAGATTCAGGATACGGAAGTTTTTCTCAGTTTCAAAGATCGCCTCTCACGGAAAATCGAGTTGGCGGGGCTGGTTGCCACTGCGGCCATTCCGGTCGATGGGCGTATTCGTCTCTTCGATGTGCTGGCCAAAGCGCGCGTTCCTCCAGAAGCGAACCTCTTTAAGAGCTATGTGATTCGGGAAAATCAAATGCTCCCTGTCGACCTCAATCGACTTTTAAAAGAGGGGGACATGGCGCAAAATATCGTGATGCGGGGCGGCGATAAAATTTATATCGCAGAGCCCTCCGCCGCCACCATCATGGTGATGGGAGAGGTGGGGCGAGAGGGGAGCATGGCGATTCCGAGCGGCTCGATTCCGCTTCGCTTAGCGCTCGCTCAAGCGGGAGGGATTCCCTACACGGGGGATAAATCGTATATTCAGATCATTCGGGGGAGCATTGCGAAGCCTAAAATCTATACGCTCAGTTGGGAGCATGTGATCCATTTGCCCAATGAGAGTCTCCTCTTGATGCCGGGCGATATCGTCTACGTAGCGGCTAAGCCGATCAGCGAGTGGAACCGCTTCATCTCCCAGCTGCTGCCCAGCTTTACAGGCATTGAGGTCGTGGGCAACGGCGCAGGTCGCCTGGGAGTCTTGGTTCCTTGAAGAATCCCATGCAACTCGATCCAGATGAGAGGGTCTTCACTTTTCACGATGTTGCCGCACTCTTTCGGTCCCAGAAGAAACGGTTGCTCCGGATCTCCCTTGTCAGTGCCTTTTTGATCTTTATTGGGCTGAGCGTATTCCATGCGCCTAAGTACCGAGTGGAGGCTACATTCCGCGATAGTGGGGAGCGCAAAGAGGTGGGCCTTCAGGATCTACTCACTGGAATCGGGGGAGGGTTGTTGGAGTCCGAAACGCCGACTCTCATGAAATCGCGCCGTGTTTTAGGCGCTTTAGTACAAAAATTGGGGCTCCAAATAGAGGTCTCTTCACCCCGCTGGATCGGGGCAAGACTTTTTTGTCGCCTGCGCGATAACTGGAGAGCGGAGAGGGGGATGCCGATTAAAGATCCTGACTCTTTTATCTTTGCCGATGTGGGATATGAGGGGGAGAAAACGCGTTCTTTGCGCTTGAAGTTTGAAGATACGGACCATTTTACTGTATATGGGTCAGATCTAAAAACACCCCTTGCTCAAGGGAAGATAGGGATCCCTATCGCCCAGGGAGCGTGGCGATTTACATTGGCCAAGGCCCCGAGAAATCTTCAACCGGGTCGCTTGTACTCTCTTCGGATTCGCCCTTGGCTCTCCACTGTTTTGGCGCTCCGCAAACGGATCGAGATTATCAGCCGGAAAGGGAGTAAGTCGCTCTATGACATCCAGATTTCCCACCGGGATCGCAAGCTCGGTTTAACACTCGTCAACGGGCTCATGGAGGCCTATCAAAACTATTTAACGCGCGATTACGAGGCGCTCGCCAAAGAGCAGCTGACTTACCTAGAGCACAGGCAGGAAGATGTTTGCGAGCATCTAAAAGAGGTATTTGACGAGTATGCCACGCACATGCAAAACAACATTGCAGACGGAGGGTTTTTAGAGGCCGGAGGAGGGGTCACCTATTTGCTAAAGCCCTATCAAGATATGGCTCAGCGCCTTTTAAAAGCCCAGCTCAGCTGCGCTCATTTAGAGCAGATGAGTCAAAATGAGACTCTCTCTTTTCCTCAGGAGGGAACGCTGGCTTCGAGTTCTCGCTTGCTCATACAAGAGCATCAGCATCTCAAACAAGAGAAAGAGCGGCTGGGCTCTGCGCTGAGCAAGTATACAGCTTGCCAAGGAGAAATGCCTCTCAATGCCAATGAACTGGAGGGGATTTCCCTCGAAGTGGCCAATGCCCTTTTTGCCGAATACAACTCCAAACTCGATCAAGCCGAAGCGCAAATACGCCTCTATGCACAGATTCGGCAAGAGTTAAAAGACCCCCATGTAGAATTG
>CAIVVG010000216.1 GCA_903909295.1 uncultured Chlamydiae bacterium | reverse complement strand
TCCCTCGGGGAGGGCATAGCCACCGAATCGGTCAACAAGCCCTCATCTGTTTGCACGGCGAGTGTACTGTGAAAACGAAGCCCCAAGATTTCTCGCTTAAAAGCCCTCGGCAAGGCTTGCTTCTAGAAGCCCATGATTGGCACGCCATTCACTTCCAGCCCCAAACGATTTTGCTCGTCCTCGCCTCGCACCCCTACAGCCCGGACAATTATGTCGATTGAGTATGAGAACTTAGCGAAGGTCAACGCCCCCTTTGCAGCGGAGATGAGGGGAGCGTTTGAAAAGCTGCTCATCAAAGGGAGATTTATTCTCGATGGCGAAACGGCCTCATTTGAAAAAGAATTCGCCGCTTACGTGGGGACCCGTTACTGCATTGGGGTCAGTTCCGGATTGGATGCCCTTGTATTGGCGCTGAGAGTGTTCGATTTCCCAGCTGGAAAAGAGGTCCTCGTTCCCTCGAATACCTACATTGCATCGATCTTGGCGATTTTGCACAGCGGCCTCATTCCCGTCCTCGTAGAACCCGATCTAAAAACTTATAACCTCAACGCAGAGCAACTCGAAACAAAGCTCACGACCCAGACCGTCGCCATCCTTCCCGTTCATCTCTATGGGAAGCTTTGTCCGATGACCTCGATCACAGCCTTTGCAAAGGAGCACGGGTTAAAAGTCATTGAAGATTGCGCCCAATCTCATGGAGCGAGTTTTTTTGGGCAACGAGCTGGCAGTTTTGGCGACATCAACGCCTTTAGTTTTTATCCCACTAAAAATTTAGGCGCCTTGGGGGATGGGGGGGCCATTACGACCAACGATCCCGTTTTATTTGAAAAAGTATGTATGTTGCGCAATTACGGAAGCCGAGAGAAAAACCATCACGAAATCATCGGCTACAACCATCGACTCGATGAGATGCAGGCGGCTTTTTTGAGGATCAAACTCAGACACTTAAACGGAGCCAACAAACAGAAGGCTCAGTTAGCGGCTCTTTATTCCAAGCACTTGTCGCCAGTATTCACGATCCCCACAACGGAAAGCGGCTATGAAGACGCTTGGCATATTTTCCCCATCCGCCATCCTGACCGAGATCGTCTGAAAAGCTATTTAAAAGAGGAGGGGATAGAGACGCTCATCCACTATCCGATCCCGCCTCATAGACAAAAGGCTTTGCAGGGAAAACTGCGAGAAACAAATTTCCCCATCTCTGATGAAATTCACAACACCATACTCAGTTTGCCCTGTTCTTCGATGCACTCCAGAGAAGACATTCACCGAGTTATTCAAGCGGCAAACTGTTTTTCTGGGTAGGAAAAAAACTTACCGCAGAGACGCGGAGATCGCAGAGGAATATTCCATTTATTTACTTTTTAACGCATCATGGCTGTTCATGGATCATCTCATAACTCAAGAATACGATTGCTCAATTTTCGCAAAGGACTGATGCTTAATTTCAACATCTCAGCCCTGAAAGAGAGTATAAAACGGGTAAGCAACGAAAAGAGAATAATTCCTAGCTCTGATTGTAAATCCTCTGAGACCTCTGTGTTCTCTGAGTCTCTGCGGTAAATTTTTTCCTAACCAGAAAAGGGGCTTGCACCCATATGAAGCTTTCTTCTCTGACCATTTTTTTCCCCTTTTTCAATGATGCCCCTACGGTAGATAAGCTCGTTACCCAAGCGTATTTTTTTGGCAAACAGGTCACCGAAGATCTCGAAGTCATCGCCATTCACGGAGGCGCGTCCAAAGACCGCACAATGGAAGAGATTTTGAAGGCCAGAAGAAAGCACCCCGATTTAGTTGTTTTAGATCACACTTCTAATCAAGAAGGGTATGGCGTTATTCGCCACGGATTTCAGGCTGCCACCAAGGAATGGGTGTTTTATACGGATGGGGATGCCCAATATCACCTGAAAGATTTGTTAAAATTAACGGAAAAAGTAAGTGTAGACGTTATTAATGGGTATAAGATCCGAAGATCCGATCCTTGGCTCCGGATTGTCTTAGGCAAGGGCTATCAACTTTTTAGCCGCTTTCTTTTTCGGTTGCCCGTCCGAGACATCGATTGTGATTTTCGGCTCATTCGGAGAAAATACCTCCAAAATATAGTATTTATGAGTCGGGGAGCCTCCATTTTGCCAGAACTCCTGTTGCATTTGCAACGGGCGGGCGCTCGATTTGCAGAAGTTCCCATCCAACATTATCCCCGCCTCCACGGACAATCTAATTACACCCCCTTTGGGTTACTTTTTGAAAAGCTCCAGGGCGACCTCAAGCTGTTCTTCGCCTGGAAGGCCTCTGTTTTTCAAGCCATGCGCCAAGTGGAAGAGAGACACTGGTGGTATGTGGCTCTCAGAGAACAGATTTATGAAGAGGTAAAAAAAATCCCCGATCCCTTGATTTGCGACGTAGGTTGTGGCACCGGATGCAATATGCAATTTCTGAAGGAGAAAAAATACAATATTCAAGGGGTCGACCTCTCGGCAGAGGCCCTCCATCATTGCCTGGAACGGGGCTTAACCGAGGTGCAAAAAGGGTCCATCACCGATCTCCCTTTCCGACAAAACTCTTTTGATTTAGTGCTCCTCATCGACGTGCTCTGTATGTTAGAGAGCGAAGAGATCCCCCGAGCGGTGGAAGAGCTGCGAAGAATCCTCAAGCCGGGGGGCACTCTCATTCTCAATGAACCCGCTTTTCGGCAGTTGAGATCTCAGCACGATCTCAACTGCCTCATGAAAAATCGATTCAGTCAGCGAGAATGCATTTCGCTCTTGACTCATCACGGCTTTGAAATTCAACAAAGCTCCTACCGCGTCTGCTTTCTATTTCCCGTGATTGCACTGATCAAAATCATCAATCGATGTCTACTCAAATTGACAATCCCTATCGCCCCCCTCAATTGGCTGCTTCTCCTCATTCAAAGAGGGGAGCACGCTTTGATGAAAAGAGGCTACAAGATGCCCTTTGGATCTTCCGTTTTTATTGTGGCTCGTCGGCTAAGAGTTGATTGGCCCACTCTTTGACCAACTTCGTATCTACAGAAAGGCCGCGCTTCATGACGGCTTTCATCACCAGGCCAAACTCTTTTTTCGCTTTGGCGCCCGATTCGGCGATTGCTTCCACAACGACTTTTTTCGTCTCTTCAGAGGAGAGGGTTTTGGGTAAAAACTCCTGGACCACCAAAATCTCCCCCTTCAACCGCTCCACAATCTCAGGGCGATTGGCAGTCAGGGCTATGTCCAATGCTTCTTGGAGGTTGCCGTAGTAGGTTTTAAACAATTTTACAACTTCTGTGTCGGGGAGGGTGGCCCTTGCATCGACAGCCAAGATTTTTGACTTGAGCATGCGCAGCGTATCGAGCCTCAGCGAGCTCCGGCTTCTAATAGCTTCTTTGATCCCATCGTTGATTTGTTCGATCAGTGTCATATGTGGCCCCCATTTCCAATCTATGGTATCAGATCGTTGTTTTAAGCGCAGGGGGCTGTTAAATATCCCACTGCAATCTGATTTTGCAAAAACTGTGCGATTTCGGTACTCCCATTCTGTATGGCCCAATCGAGGGGGGTGTCCCCATTCAGATGGTCCCGAGTTAGAATATTCGCCGGATTGAGAGTAAGCACCCTCTCTACGATTCTGAGGTTGCCCGTGCTGACAGCGAGGTGAAGGGGAGTAGTTCCTCTTTTGTACCAAAAATAGGTCAAGAGGCCAGTCCCCACGGGAACTATGAAAGAGGGATGGATATACGCGCTGCCCACAAAGAGGAGAGTGGGCAGAGCGATCTGAGAGATAGCTGCACAAAGCCTATTCATGTATTTAACACGGCGCGAATGTGCTCGCAGTTTTTCTGGCCGCAGGTGCAACCGAGAGGCTCTCCCAAAAAGACATTGTAGTGCTCATTTTGGTCGAGCGGGTTTGTGATGGAGTAGAGCTTGTCTCCGCTTTGTTCAATTTCCCAGTCGCGGAAGTGGAGGTCTTCTTCATTCACCTCTTCTTCCTCGCTAGCAAAAAAGGCCCGCACCACTTGGCAGTAGGGGCAATTGCAGTGGGGCTCCGCTTTGGGGAGGACGCTCGCGTCATCGAGACCCATCGCCTTGGCCATCTCTCCGACTTTTTGGAGCATTTCAGGGGGGAGGGGGGGTAAATTGGCCTGCTCGGGGTTGTGTTGGAGGGCCGACGTGAGGGAACCCATGTCCGGACGTAAAAGGACGTTTGAATCTTGGGCCCCGCCATAGCGCGTGTGCGCCTCAAATACGGCGTCAAGATAGCCCTGTTCGAGGTTCGGCACCTCTACTTCGGTCCCATTCTGAAGGGTGACGACCAGGGTCGACCCGCTTTCTATGCGCAAAGCGGCGATATTGTTCCAGGTGGTTGATAGATAAGGAGGAATACTCAAGATGGTAGGTGTTATTTTCATATATTTCCCTCTCAATTCAACCTTCATTGTACCCCGGCCGGGCCTCTTTTGTCAAGAAATTTAGCAGTCCGCTTGCTCAACTGCTCAAATATATCCCAAGCGTCTAATATTAAGTATTTTATAAATAACACTTGCGCAGAGTAGGGTGAAAACCTATAAGGTGAATTTTTAGGAGGAGCGCAATAAAGACCCAAATTTTCTAGAAATAATCCAATTAGAGGTATTGAATGATAGTGGCCCCGAAGCCAAACCCAACGAACTCAGCGAGTGTAAAAGTGACCCGAAAAACTTTTGTCATTGATACGAATGTCTTAGTCCATGATCCCTCTGCGATTAAGAAATTCAAAGATAACGATGTGGTGATTCCTTTATCTGTTCTGGAGGAGCTTGATAGTTTGAAGCGCCATTCGGACGAAGTGGGTCGCAATGCGCGAGAAGTCATCCGTTATATTGACTCTCTGAAAATGAGAGAGACGGGAGATTTTCATAAAGGGGTTGAGATTCCAGAAGGGCCCCGTGTCCGGATTTTCCTAGAGGGAAAGCCCGATCGAGTGGCTGGATTTCCCCTTTCGTTGGATC
>CAIVVG010000215.1 GCA_903909295.1 uncultured Chlamydiae bacterium | reverse complement strand
ATGAAAAATGGGAATCAAAAGGGCAAAGCCCTTTTGCGGTGCTCGAGGCAGAGCCTCGACTTTCTTGCTTTTTTCTCTGCGTTCTCTCGATCTCTGCTCTTCCTCTGTGCTGATTTTTTTCCCCTTTCCCCCCTCCGTAAACACATTCTTGAAGAGAAATCTCTATGCAGGTATGCTGAGGGGCATCTAACCGGCGGGTCTATGGCTTTGAGTCTTCTCTATATCTTGTTTGCCATCTTGGGACTCGGGTTCCTCATCTTCATCCATGAGCTCGGCCACTACTGGGTCGCTCGCAAAAGGGGGATGAAAGTCGAGGTGTTCTCCATCGGTTTCGGTCGTCCGATCTACACTTGGGAACGAGATGGAGTGCAGTGGCGCCTCTGTTGGCTTCTCTTTGGCGGCTACGTCAAGATCGCCGGGATGCAAAAAGAGGGGAGTCTGGAGCCTTATGAGATTGCCGAGGGGTACTACTCCAAATCTCCTTGGGCGCGGATGCAGGTGTCATTCGCCGGTCCACTCGTCAATATCGTTTTCGCCTTTCTGGCTTTTGGAGTTCTGTGGCTCTCGGGCGGTCGGGATAAACATTTTGCCGAATTCACTCATCACATCGGTTGGGTCGATCCGAACTCCGCTCTCTACCAAGAGGGGGTCCGTCCTGGAGATGTCCTTCAGCGCTACGACGGCAGACCGTTTCAGGGGATTAAAGATTTCATATTATCTTCGGTCATGAAAGACAAGTCCGCTCAGGTTGAAGGGTATAAAATCGACTATTTAACCGGTACTCGGAGTGAGTTTGACTACACGCTCGCCACCTATGCCAACCCAAATTCTCCAGAAAATCAATTCCGCACCATCGGCATTCTCTCTCCTGCTCAGTACATGATTTTCGACCCCCAAAAAGGGTTTGGCAGCCCTACCGAAAGTGGCATGCAACCGGGCGATCGTGTCCTTTGGGTCGATGGAGAGGTAGTTTTCTCTGTACAGCAGCTCAGTTCTTTGACCAATGAATCGACGGCGTTCCTCACTGTCAAGCGAGGAACCCAAGTATTCCAGACAAAAGTCCCTCGCGTTCAGTTAGAAGAGCTCCGCCTCACCCCTCCTGAAAGGGGAGAGGTCGACGACTGGCAGCACGAAGCGGGCTTGAAAGGGCGCCTCCAAGATCTCTATTTCCTTCCCTACAACGTCTCTCCGACATTGGTGGTCGAAGGGCAGATGGAGTTCATCGACGAGGCCGACCAGGCCAAGGCCTTTGGCCACTGCCAACGGTGCACCTACTTCACCCCACTGCAAGAGGGGGATCAGATCCTCGCTATTGACGGTACCCCCGTCCAAACGGCCTTTGAACTCCTCGATCGGATCCAAGTGCGCCGCGTCCTCATCATTGTAGATAGAAACCCCTCCGCCACCGGCACGATTGCTTGGAACCAGGCCGACCAAAGTTTTGCCGATTTCAGCTCCAAAGATCTCGAAGCGATGGTCTCCTCAATGGGGACAGACCACCCCCTTTTTGATGCGGGGACGCTTCGGTTGCTCAAGCCCATTGTACCCAAACCGTTGATGGAACTGCCGCTCAGCGCTGCGCAAAAAGCCCTCCAGGCCCGTGAATTTGCCCGCATCAAAGCGGAAATTGAAAAGATTCCCGAGGGGCAAGCTCGCTCCGCCGCCCTCCAACAGCTCGACAAGGAAGAAAAACGGCTCATGCTCGGGCTGAGTTTCCGAGATCGAGTCGTCCGCTACAACCCGAACCCCTTTGTTCAGTTCGCCGACTCTTTTGGGGATATTCAGCGCACTCTATCGGGTCTTTTCTCTGGAAGCATCAGCTCCAAGTATCTTGCTGGTCCTGTGGGGATGATCCGACTTGCTCAGCAAAGCTGGGAACTCGGCGTCAAAGAAGCACTCTTCTGGATGGCTGTGATCAGTTTGAACCTCGGACTGCTCAACTTGCTTCCTATTCCTGTACTGGACGGAGGGCATATCGTCTTTGCTCTGTACGAATCTGTGACCAAAAAACGGATCAAGGCCAAGACGATGGAACGACTCATCATTCCATTTATTGTCCTCTTAGGTCTGTTCTTTTTGTATGTGACGTACCACGATCTGGCGCGCCTCTTTTCCCGCTTCTTCTAGAGAAGGGGGCTCTGGTGAGAGCCCCCCCTTTAAGACTATTTTTTGGTTAAGGTTTCGTTGGGCTTGGCTCCTTTGGGGAGTGGTGGCTGCGTCACAGATGCTTTTGGAGTAGCAGCAGCGGATAAGAATGACCTATTTACAGCCATGGGTGGCCGGACTGGAAATTCAAGCATCATCTGGATTTTTCTGAGAACGTTTATCAAGTTTTGTTCCTCTTCTGCAGCAGACAAAAGGGTGACAGAAGCAAGAGGCTCGCTGCCCTTTCCAGCTTCGCTGGCCGCCTTTTCCCACCCTTCTCGTACCTCGTTTAATTTCGCATTGACGCGAGTCCAGGTACCCCCTAGAACTTTGGGGAGAGAATCTTGGATTGAACCCACAATCCCAGCGGGAACGCCCGCCTCTGTCAGGGCCCGCTCTAACACCGTTTTGGTCGCTTCCCAAGCAGGGCAAAGACGTGCGTCAAACATTTTCTGCGCTCTCCCTTCAAGAAGTTCAAGAGCCATTTGCGCTGTTGCGGCCGTTGTTTTATAGGTCTCTGACATTCCTTCTTGCATCGGGGCGCACTGGATCTCTGATCTCTTATTTTTCCAGATTCTGCCTGCTCGCTCAGCGGTTTGAATTTGTGCACACTCCTCGATGACGGGTTGTAACTTTTTTAACAATGCAGCAGGGGGCTCGCAGTCTAAGCGCTGGAGATCTAGAAAAGCATCGCACTTCTCAGAAGCTATCTTCGAACGGTCTGTCAAACTATTCCATTCAGAAATTTTGTCCATACACTCTATCGCTCTGGTTTCGAGCGCTTGTGAGAATGTGGAAATAGGAGGTAGAGATGTCGTTGCCATAAAAATATCCTTGGTTAATCGGGTTTATTAGTTTTGAGCTTGTTTACACAATCTGTGAGCGGAACGGATAGGGCGGTGAGGCCGTCGATGTCGTCTTGCATACGGATTTTGGGGCGCTCTTGGACGATGTCTGGGAGTTTGATAGGGGGTGGAGCGATTTTTCCCCAGAGAGTGCGGTTAAAGTAGACTAGGGATCCAAGTACCCTGAGACCACGTTGTCTCCAAGAGAGGGTTCTTCTCAGTTTCTCAAAAACGGGTTCCAGGCTTCCATTGAAAGAAGTTTGACATTCGCCTAATCGCTGTAAAGACTTATTGCGCAACTCTTGAGCAATATCGCAGAGACTTTGTAGAGGGGTTATGCAAGAGCCTTTCATGGTGGAGATATGGATCTGAATGCGATTTGATTGCGCTCTCGCATCGCGTAAGTATTCGCAGTTGTCCTGGGTAAGGACAGGGAAATCCTTGCATCGTTTTAAGACCGATTGAGCAGCCTTCGTCAGGGCGTAGACTTCATCATCTATCGCTTGAACCTCTAAATAGATAGCTATATGCTTATCAACTACTTTTTTTAATTCATCGGGCTGATATTTACATGCATCCGCGAGAGCCGTAGGCCAAATATTTGTTTCTATCGTTCTAACCCGTTCGCAGAGTTTTGGGTACTCTTCCTCAAATAGCCCCATCAACGCCCTAATCCGTTCGGAGTGCGTGAAGTTTCTTTGTTCTGTTTGTACTGGTGCGATTGCCGCTGCCATAGGTTGCTCCTTCAAGTTGAAGCCAAAATGTGTACCATAAAATTTAAATTTTATGGAAACAAAATCTTTAAACTGCTGAATTCCACGCTCCTGTGCACTATTATTGAATAAATATTTAAAATATAGTATATATAGTTATATGTTCAGAATTATCTTTTTAATTACGAGCTCGTGTTTATTTGCAAATACTCATGTAGATCTTTCTGAGCAGGTGATTGAGTATCAGCTGCGGGACAATCAGTACGCGGTGATCGTCGTTCGGGATGGGATCTCTCTTTCGGTAGCGCGCGATCGGGCGCGACAGAGGGCTGCGGAGGTGGCTTTTGAGACGGGGTGCCGTTACTATGTCATTGAAAGGGAGATGCAAACGGAGGTCATTCGGTCAGAACGACCTGAGGTGCAGGGGTTTTTCGGGGATATGTATCAAGAGCTATTGATTGAAGAGAGGTTCCACAAAGATCGGCTAGCTACCGATGGGACGGCCAATGAGGGGCGCTATGCGGCTCTGAGGCTGGTGTTTTCTTGTCACAAAGAAAAACCCCAAGGGGCAGCTGCCATTGACATCTGTACCTTGGGGCAATGTCCTTAAAACTTACTTCTTCTCGTCGTCGAGCACTTCCGCTTCTTCCAGGTCTTCTTTACCTTGGGTAGGAGCTGCAGGGCCTGCTTGATTTTGGGCGCCTGCTTTGGAGAGCTCTTCGCCGATTTTCTGCATATGTTCTTGCAGAGCAGTGGTTTTCGACTTGATGAGCGCTTCATCTTGCCCTTCGAGCGCTTTTTTCAAGGCGTCGATGTGGCTCTGGATGTCGGAGACAACCGGAGCGGGCAATTTATCTTTGTACTCAGCTAGTGATTTTTGAGCGCGGAAGGCGAGAGAGTCGGCTTCGTTGCGCACTTCGACCGCTTCCTTGCGCACTTTGTCTTCTGCGGCATGGAGTTCGGCTTCTTTCACTTTCTTCTGGATCTCGGCATCGGTCAGGCCGGACTTAGCTTCGATCCGGATCTTTTGCTCTTTGCCAGACTGTTTGTCTTTTGCAGAGACGTGGAGGATTCCGTCCGCGTCGATGTCAAAAGCCACTTCGATCTGCGGTGTGCCGCGAGGAGCAGGAGGGATATCGGAGAGGTCGAACCGGCCGATTTCCTTGTTGTCTTTGGCCATGGGGCGCTCTCCTTGGAGAACGACGATGGTCACAGCGGGTTGGTTATCGCCTGCTGTAGAGAAGGTCTGCTTTTTCTGCGTTGGGATCGTGGTGTTTCTTTCGATGAGGGGAGTCATCACGCCGCCCAATGTCTCGATACCGAGAGTCAAGGGAACGACGTCGAGGAGAAGAACGTCTTTGACGTCTCCTGCGATGATTCCGCCCTGAATCGCAGCGCCGATGGCAACCGCTTCATCGGGGTTGACCCCTTTGTGGGGTTCTCTGCCGAAGAGCTCTTTTACTTTCTGCTGTACGGCTGGCATACGGCTCATTCCGCCGACGAGGATCACTTCGCCGATATCGCTCGGAGAAACGCTAGCGTCTTTCATCGCCTTCAAGCAAGGAGCTGCTGTCCTTTCAATGAGGTTGTGGCAGAGGTTTTCCAATTGAGCGCGGGTGAGTGTGAGGGCCAAATGTTTCGGGCCGCTCGCATCCATGGTGATGAACGGTTGGTTGATCTCGGTGGTCATGACGCCAGAGAGCTCGATTTTCGCTTTTTCAGCCGCATCGCGCAGTCTTTGGAGAGCCATTTTATCTTTAGAGAGGTCGACACCGGTCTCTTTCTTAAATTCTTGGAGGATCCACTGGATGATCGCATTGTCAAAGTCATCGCCGCCCAAGTGAGTATCTCCATTGGTTGCGAGCACTTCAAAGACGCCATCGCCAATTTCGAGGACCGAAATATCAAACGTTCCGCCCCCTAAGTCGTAGACCGCGATCTTCTTGTCTGTTTTTTGCTTATCCAGGCCGTACGCGAGAGCCGCAGCTGTCGGTTCGGGGATGATCCTCTTGACGTCGAGACCTGCGATGCGCCCTGCATCTTTGGTCGACTGTCTCTGTGAGTCGTTGAAGTAGGCCGGAACGGTGATCACTGCCTCGGTCACTTTTTCTCCGAGATAGCTCTCGGCCGCCTCTTTCATCTTGATCAAGATTTGTGCGCCCGCTTCTTCAGGAGAGATGATTTTGCCATCGATCTCGAAGACCACGTCGCCATTGCTGTTTTTGGTCACTTTGTAGGGGATGTTTGCCAGTTCAGACTGCACTTCAGAGTATTTACGCCCGATGAAGCGCTTGCTTGAATAGATCGTCTTGTCTGGGTTGGTCACCAGCTGTCTTTTGGCAGGGACGCCGACTAAGCGCTCGTTGCCTTTGTAGCCGATGATAGAAGGAGTGGTTCTTCCCCCTTCTGCGTTAGGGATCACAACTGTTGTACCGCCCTCCATGATGGAGACGCAGGAGTTGGTAGTCCCAAGGTCGATACCAATGATTCTTCTTTTTTGTGCCATGATTTTTTTCCTTATAAGTTGGTTTCAGCAGCTTCTGCTGGAATCTCTATTTTTTGTGGATGTTTTGCCACTTTGACCCGCGCAGGGCGAATGACCCTCGACGAGCTCTTGTAGCCCTTTGTAAACTCGTGGAGGATCGCTCCCTCTGCCTGCTCTGCCGTCTCGACGATCTCGACTGCATCGTGGAACTCAGGATCGAACGTATTTCCTTCAGAGTGGAAAGCGACGATTCCATGGTTGTGGAGCACCTCTTTAAATTGGGCTAGGATCATCTCAAACCCAAGCGCCCAGTTTTTTACATCCCCCGTTGCGCTCGAGGCAAACCGGAGGGCGTTTTCAAAATTGTCAATCGCAGGGAGGAACTCAGAGATGGCATTTTCGATGCCAAAACGGACCATTTCCTGCTTCTCTTTCTGGATCCGCTTGCGCATATTTTCCGCTTCTGCAAGCGCGCGCAAATACTTATCTTTCCAGTTTTCTTCTGTCTCTACCACGGGGGGTACGGCTGTTTCTTCTGTCATATATCTCTCGGTGGTTGGTTTTCCAACAGGATGGACCCTTTGGGTTGCCTGAAGGTGATTTTAAATTGGTACATTTGCTTTGTAAGCGCTTCGCTCAAAGTTTCACTGAACGCTTGCGCCAGCCCAAAAAGATTCCGATAGGGAAGTCTTGTGGGCCCAAGGAGGGCAATCGCTCCCGCAATGGTCTGGTTGATCCGGTAGGGGATCGCGACGATCGCACACTCCGACTCTTTCGGTATAAATGCATCGAGCTCATCGCCGATCCAACAACTCAATTTCTCTTTTTTAGAGCACTCCCTCAAGAAAAGGCGCATCTGATTCGAGTCTTCGAGGAGCGCCAGGCTGCTCGTGAGCGCAACCGCATCGTTGAATTCGGGATAAGCGAGTAATTTAGATAAACCCGTTCGGATCACATCTTCGGTTGTGAAGTTCGCGTACCCCACCACATGGCGCACCATGATCTCGTTGTAAATCCTCTGAGCCATCTTGACTACCGCCTCGTCGCGGAAAAGGGGCTTTTCCCCCTGATTCATCCGCCAGCGAAAGTACTCCTCCACACTCCGTAAAAAGGGCATCTCCACAGGGCGGTCTACATACAGCGTCTCTGTCCGGATCAACCCAAAATGGGTTATGAGCACAGAGAGCAGCTTGGTCGGATCGAGCTGGATCAGTCGGATGTCTTGAACAAAGTCTTGATCAAAGCGGGGCGCCGACACGAAGACCGCGCACTGAGTCACCTCGCTAAAGGCCTCTGCGGCCTTGTAGAGCGTCGCCGCTACCTCACGGCTGTCAGCACTCAGACGGCTCGTTAAAAACTCTTCCTGGGCCTTTTCTACTATCCCCTGATCCTGGTACGTATCGGCATACAGACGGAGCGCCTTGGCCGTGGGGACCCGCCCCCCCGAAGTGTGGGGCTGTTTTAAGTAGCCGAGCTCTTCCAGCTTGGCAAAGTAGTTCCGGATCGTAGCGGAGCTCAAGGACTCAAAGCCATTTTCCTGAAGCGTCTGAGAACCAATGGGTTTTCCCGTCTTCAGAAAGAGCTCGATGAGCCCCAGCAAGGCCGCCTGTTCCCGGTCGGTCTTGGGGAGCTTCTTCGCAGGGAGTGATTTGAGCGATGTTGTTTTCATATCTACCACCGGATTATATCAAAGAGTGGTATTTTTTAGCAATCTTTTGTGTCGACTGCTGATTTCATGGCATAAGCGTCAGAGGATTAGTTTATTAGGATGTATGGTTGGGAGGAACTCTTCAATGGGGCAGCAGAGAATATCCCTTTGTTTGAGGCGGTGCTTGCCCCCGCTGCTCAACAGGGGTCTGTGGCTTTAGATTGCTGAGCACCAACGTTTCTGCCTGGAAATAAGGCTCGTGCCCTTTGCTGGGCTTAACGAGCGCGACAAACCCATTAAAAATTTCCTTGTCTTTCATTTTTTTCTTACCTTTCAAATGCGCCCATTATAAGGAATGACGTATACGTGAGGGTCAATAGCCTGCTGGATGCAGCTATAGAATGGACCTGGATCCGAAGATCCAGGATAGGCTAAATAGCAGCGGTTAGATATCCTTGATGGCCGGATATTTCCAGCCAACCGCTTCATATTCTGCGTGGATTTTTCGGGAAGCTGGCGTTCCTAGCGATAAGAGATAGTTTGAAAGTTCTGACTTGAGAATCTGCTGGGCGATAACGGAATTTAGACTGCCACTCCCAGTTAAATGTTCTTCAACTTTTGTGATGACCGTACGGCAGGCATCTTTGAGCGCTTTGTATTCCCACTCATCAACCTGTCCTGGAGCTGTATTGACCGATGAGTTTCCTTCACGACCCCCATTACCACCTTTTCCGCCATTGCCTCCGAAAAATCCCCCATTGCCACCATTGCCACCATTGCCGTCACTACCTCCATTTCCCCCGTTGCCGCCGTTGCCACCGTAGAATCCGCCATCTTCACCATTTTGTCCGCTCTCTCCGGTTTGACCATTCTTTCCATTTTTGCCGTTGTAACCACTTGGAGCAGAGCATGCCACAAGAGCAATTGGGAAAAACAATTAGGCGCTATGTAAGATTTTTAAAGTTTTCATTTTGTTGACTACCTGTTATCTCGTCTTTCCATCTTTTCCATCACTCCCGTTTCCTCCAGGTCCCGTTCCTCCTGATCCACCACTCCCACCTCCGGCAGGACCGTCGCCACCATTACCTCCGTTCCCACCGCTGCCATGATCGCTGTTACCTCCGTTGCCCCCATCGCCTCCTCTACCGGAAGAGCTGTTACCTCCATTTCCCCCGTTGCCGCCATTTGTGCCATCTCCGCCGCGTCCGCCATCGCCACTACTGGCATTAACATCAGCAACTAAGACCAACATGGTTATAACTGAAATCGAAAATGTGGATCTAAAAAAACGATTCCCTCTCATTTTTATCCGCCATTGCCACCATTTCCCCCGTTGCCGCCGCAAAGACCGCCATTTCCTCCGTTGCCCCCACTACCGCCATTTGTGCCATCTCCGCCATTACCCCCATTTCCTCCGCAAAGGCCACCGTTTCCTCCCTGCCCGCCATCGCCAGCATGTAAACCGGTCGATACGACAAATAAAGGAATCATCATCAGTAGTCCAAGTCTTTTGAATTTCATATTCGCTCCTGTAAAAAGTGTTCAATTTTGACCCCGACGATCTTCGCGATCCGCAAGGCCCGTTTACTTGTAGGAATTTTTATAAAGGATTGGTTCTTTTTTTGCATAGATACATAAATTATTTTAACTTTAGCTCGATTTCTGCCACGCAACTGCCAGGCCCCCTCTCTTGACCCGAATGGTTCCGTGGTTCTAAGAGGGTGTTCTGTAAAAAATATTTCATCGAGTTT
>CAIVVG010000214.1 GCA_903909295.1 uncultured Chlamydiae bacterium | reverse complement strand
GGGATGAAGCGTCTGAGCGAGGAGATGGGAATGCAGCTTCCCAAGGGGGCCTCTAGCACGGTGGTGCATGTGGCTCGAGCCCTTGTAAAGAGAGATGGCCCCGAAGTTCTGCCAAAAGTGGCCAAGACCCATTTCAAGACAACGGCGCAAGTGCTGTCATGATCCAGTCGTTAAAAATCCAAAATCTCATCTTGATCTCTGAGGCGGAGATTCCGTTTGGGCCGGGTCTCAATATCTTGACAGGAGAGACGGGGGCGGGAAAGTCAGCGGTACTCGCTGCGATTGCTCTTATTTGTGGGGAGCGGGCCGATTCTCAACTCATCAGGCAGGGGTCTGAGCGGGCTGTAGTCGAGGCTGTGTGTGGGGAAAAAATCATCCGTCGGGAACTCTATCGCAGTGGAAAGAGTCGCTGCTTTATCGATGATGAGCAGGTGTCGCTGACAGAACTGAGACAGAGCATGGGCTCTTTAGTCGAGCAGATCGATCAAAAAAGTTCGCGCGCTCTGGCCGAGCCGGAAGAACAGCGGAAGATGTTGGATCGGTTCGCGGGACTCTCTGAGAGGGCTGAGTTGCTGGCGCAGGCTCTTTCAACAGAACGGGCGCAAGAAGACGAACTGAGGGTTCTCTTGGAAAAAGCCCCTACTCAAGCGCGCGAACTTCGTTTTCTCAGGGCCGATTTGGAGGCCATTGAAGAGGTGAACTGGGTTCCAGGAGAAGAGGTGGCCTTGGAAGAAGAGCTGGGCCGTTTGGTTCACTCCAAAGAGCTCGCCGAGAAGCTGGGGCAAGTGGTGGGAGCGCTAGAAGAGCCAACGCTCAAACGGCTCACCTCCACTTTAGAGCAGTGTTGCCGGTTTGACCCCAAGCTCAAGTCCGCCGCAGAGATCCTGAAGAGCTGCTCTCTCGAGCTGACCGAGGTCTCTTCCGACCTGGCCTCCTACTTAAGCCGGTTGGATGCCGATCCGGGGCGGCTTCAAGTCGTCGAGGCGCGGCTCCATGTGATTGAGTCCCTGAGACGCCGTCTTGGGCCCTTGAAAAAAGACGATTTGACTCTGCAGATCGCTCATTGGGAGAGTTTGGAAGGAGAGATCGAGAGGCTCAGAACTACGGTAGAAAAGAAAAAACAGGAAAATCAGTTATTGGCGGAGGCCCTTTTTGAAGAGAGAACCAAGGCCGCTCCCCTCTTTTCAAAACAGGTCCTGAGCGAGCTCCATTCCCTCAACCTCCCTCATGCTCAGTTTCAAATACTCGTTCAGCTCAATACGATTACCTACCTTTTCTCCGCCAATCCGGGCCATACTCCTATCCCCTTGCAGGAGTGTGCGAGCGGCGGCGAGCTTTCTCGAGTTCTTTTGGCCGTAAAGACGATCCTTTCAGAAAAAGAGCTCGCTCGCTGCCTGGTCTTTGATGAGATCGATAGCAATGTGGGTGGCCACACGGCGACGATTTTGGGAGAGAAACTCCAGCGGCTTAGTCAAAAAGCACAAGTGATCTGCATCACCCACTTTGTTCAGGTGGCTCGTTTTGCAGCTTCCCATTTCTTAGTCGCTAAGAAAGAAGCGGTCACCTCGGTGACAAAACTCGATGACCCGCTCAAGGAACTGGAGTACGAGAGAATGTTGGGAATTGAAAAAAAAACGGCCACCCTTCACAATGACGCCGGATGAAGAAGTGTGCCTCTCTGCTCTTTTTGTGTTTTGGTCTCGTAGCCTCTGCTGAAGAGGATCCCTCTTATTGGAGCTACCACCCTCTCCACGTCGGCGCCAATGCCATTCGCATCGGAAGAGCGAATGTGACCGATGGCGCAAGCGGCGATCTCTATTTTAGAAAAACGAGCGTCTTTACCGACATCCTGGTTCCTGTCAGTCAGACTTCCTACTTTTTTCCTCGCGTCGAATGGAATATGTTCTCTTTAGATTGGAATAAGAACACAAAATTTACCCAAAATCATTTCCACTATCTCCAATTCGCCCTCACCTTTTACTCCATTGGCCTAGAGAACTGGCGCTGGATTGTGCGGGCTGACTATAACCTCGATGTCAACCATTTTTCTGATCCGGGCCGCTATGGCCTTTTTTCTGGATTGCTCTGGGGAGCCTACCAGCCGCACCGCAAATGGCATTTTCATATGGGGGCCTTGGGTTACGTGGGGATGGAGGGAGATGAAATATGGCCCGTTATTGGAGCCGATTTTGCCCCCAATAAAAAATGGTTCTTCCAGTTCCTTTTCCCCTTGAACTACTCGGTGGAGTACAATATCAGCAGCAAATGGCGCCTCGCTGCCAAGGTACGCCCTCTGAAAGAGAGGTTCCGCACAGGAGCAAAAGAACCTCAGCCCCGCTCTGTCTTTTCTTATTCTACAACAGGGGCCGAGATCAATGCCCACTATGACTTGCCACGGCGCCTCGAGATCGAGATGTACGCCGGCTACAATTTAGGGGGATCTTTTTACATCAAGAACCAGTACGGCAAAAACGGCCTCTGGACCGACTTAGGCGGAGCCCCTTATGTCGGCGCTAGCCTCAATTTTGGATTTTGAGTAACAGTATGAAACAGGGATCGGCCGTCCCCGAAGCGGGGCCCCCGGGCCGGCAGGAGCGCCGAAACGGCGGCAGGATGGCGGGGAGGCCCCGCACCCCACTAGAAGAAAGAAGGGTTTTATTTTTTTCTTTGGGAGCGCGAGGGCTTCCCTCGCCATCCTGCCGGCGCCTCGCCGCTCCTGCCCGCACGCTTCGTGCGGCTCCCTGTTATTTTTTTCCTTTCCTTGCTCGGGGTATCTGAACTGTTACCGCTCAATTTTGGATTTTGAACGACTTGAGGAAACGGTTGAACGTCTTTTCATCCATGTCCCCTGCACGCCCTTCCATCGCAACGAGAAACAGGCGATTGCCCACCATCACTGCATGTCCCCGGAAATAGCTCTTGCCGCTTTCCACCAGAAAATTCACCGCAGGGCGATTCGCAAACTCAACCATCTGAGCATAGACGAGACGGTTATCCGCATGGTGGCTCACAATGCCCTTTACGAGGCCCTGCAATCCAGCCACTTCCTGGCCGCCAGGAACGGGAAGAGGATAGGTCGCAACGAGGAGCAAAAACACACCCCGATCTTCAAAAGGGGCTAAGTAAACATCATAAGAGAGGTGATGAGGACTATTAGCCAGAGGAACTTTTTGCTCAATGAGCTGAGGGTCTACAGGAAAAGCGATCTGACACTCCCCGTGCTTGGCCTCCATTTGGCGCCAAGGAGAAACAGTCCCCTCATTCGCGTGGGCTGCCGTCCTAAAGAACAGGTGCGCTACAAAGAGGGCGAAGGTCAAAAACCAAATGCCCGTTTTTTTCATCTTTCCCAATTCCACACTAACCTCCAGCAGGTCCTATCATTTTAAAAATCGCCATCCAAAGCAAAGTCATCGCAACTGCAGCGACAATCCCGGCTAATACAATGTTTCCAATCGCTCGGAGCACAGAAAATTGCTGCACTTGAGCCAGCGCATTGAAATAAATCACAAGCGACCAGACAGCGGCGACCAACTTGATCACCAAAGAGGCAAAGAGAAAGAAAATCTGCCCATCTGTAAAAAGGTGGCTGTCGGGAAAGTTCAAAAATACCTGGTCGCCAAACAAGATTCCCATGAAAATCCAGACTGGGATATTCAGGGCCAGGGGCACAGAGGACCACGCATAGGCAGCTCTCGCCTGCTGAAAAGTCGCCTGCCCCTTAAAAAGGCGTCCCAGCCAAAGGATGATCCAACTCCAGATGGCCAACATCGCATATCCCCAGAAAGGAGCTAAAATAGCAGCGAGGAAATAGAGCGCCACAGGGGAAAAAACTACCCCCAAATTAAAAGATTGAAACATGTTGATCAAAGAAGAAAAACCGTAAATAAAAGACAGCACCCAAAGGGAACGGTTCGGGTTTTCTGCGACAATTTGTCCGATCGTCGCCTTAGGTCTTACCCAAATTGAGAGCCAAGGGTTGTTTTCCATGTTTCACCGCCTAGGCTTAGTTTAAGATCAAGGCGCATTATTTTGCAAATAGAAATGAAATTAATAAATACATAAATGTTACAATAGCAACATTAACGGAAGCTTTTAAGATCGAAAAGCCTTGAATCTCAGCGAACGCCCGAATGATGAGCACCGTGACCCAAACCACCACAACGAGAGAAATGAAAGAGATAAAAAGGGTTTCTGTCTGGCCAATCGTCAGAACAAATGTCGTATCTGTCTGATTGAAAAGGAGAACCGTCCAAAGAGCAAGCGTAATGCAAGAAGGGATGTGGGACCAAGCCAAGGCGCTGCACACGTGGGAAAAAGGGGCACTTCCCCCTAAGAGCTTTCCACTTAAGTAAAACCCAGCGCCAAAGGTATAAAGCCAAACCTGACCCAGAATGGGAGCGATGAGAAAAGTAGAGAGGACGATGGCCTCAAAAGAGAATCGGAGCCCGAGAGAATGCCAATTGGCTAGAAAAAAGAGAGCTTGAAGGGCGTAGATCGTGGGAAGCCAAAAACGGCCATAAAAAGGCCTACTAGAGACAATGGCCCGAATAGTGGTCCTTGGCTGACTCCACATGGCCAACCAAGGATTGAGTCCCATAAACTGTGTCATACGCCACAATTAGCGCATGGACAACTT
>CAIVVG010000213.1 GCA_903909295.1 uncultured Chlamydiae bacterium | reverse complement strand
TCGCTTTGGAAAACCCCAACCTCACCCCCAGAGCACGGACCCGGGCACATCTCTGCCTCGGACACTCTTTCTGGGCGCTAAAACGATACTCCCAAGCCATTTTCCATTTCGCAGCAGCTTATATGGATGAAGATTTATGAGTTCAATCGATTTTTCTCCTTCTCATCAGATTGCAAACACCCGCTTACTTTTTTTTCACAATTCGCGTAGTATCTACGCCAACCTGGAGCACTTATGAGTCCACTTGTCAGAGAGTACCCATCTTGCAACGTTTGTTCTGAAAGGTATTGCTCTTTTTACAAAGACCTACAACCCGTAGGGTTCAACTGCCCACACTCCTTTTGTCAAGATTGTATTTCGAAATGCAGAGCGTGTCCTCTGTGTCTCGTTCCTTTTGTGCCTATGATGCAATCGAACCCGAATTTCCATCTTGTCAGAGTTCTCGCTACTCTAGAACTTCTCGCTGAACAAACCCCTGCCGATGTAAGGAACTTTCTAGAGCAGCAGAAAGAATACCCCCCAAGACTAATCACCGGGACTGTTGCCATGACGGAGGGGGTCGAATATCTCCAATACCTCAGCGCATCGACCCCTGAGACAATAGATGCTTTCCAAACCAAGGAAAAGGAGCGCTTAGGACAGATTCGAGAATTCCAAGTAGGCTGGTTGCTCTGCGAAGAAAGCCGTTGTGTTGAGGCGCTTCCCCACCTGGAGGCAGCCTCACGAGGAGACTGCTGCCTGGGTATGCCAGGTCGTATGCAGATCGAATTAGGCCTTGGAGCATGCCTCACTGAAGCCCAGCGACCCACGGATGCCGTCCCCCACCTCCTTCATGTCATGGAGTATTCTACCTCTCTTCGCGATCGGTCGCTGGCCTCTTTCTATCTTGGCATGGCTCAACACACAGCCTGTCAGTACACTGAGGCAATTGCGTCCCTAGGCTCTGTAAGAAACAGCCCCTTCTTGACAAGAGAAGGAATTTCCTACGCCAACTACTTCATCGGACGCTCTCTTTTCCAAATGGATCAAGACGCCCATGTCATTGACTTCTTTGTTCCTTTACTAGTGAGCGATAACTTAGCCCCCGCCCACGCAGCTAGAGCGCACCACATGGTGGGAGTCTGTTTTTATGCTTCACTCAGAAATCGTGAAGCAATACCCCACCTCATCGCTGCTGTAGCAAGCCCCAATACGATCAACCAAGACAAAATATGGGCACACTATCTCCTTGGAAAGGCTTTTTTTACTCTAAACCAATACCGAACAGCCCTGCCCCACCTCAAAGAGGCCGTAGACGGTCTCGATGCAGGCTCCGAAGCTAGGAGGGATTCATTGCAGTTGTACCAGGACGCCCTTGCAGCTACCTGTTACGGCTGCGTAGTCTCTTAAGGGAGCATCTGGTATAATCGGCATTCTATACCGGGAGTGATTCAAAAACCGGGGCATGCCAAGGAGGCGCCCTGATTTTGGGTCAGGCGAAGCCGGCGTTGAAGACCTTGGGGTCCTCGAAGAACGTTTCGTTCTTTGGGGTGAGGTCGTTGCAGCTCAACCCGAAGGGTTGGGCGATGGAGACGGATCCCAAAAACAGTGGCTGCCCGACGCCGGCAGGGCCGATTTTTGAATCACGAGCGGTATATGCAAAAAGTCTACCTGGATAATAACGCGACTACCCCATTAGACCCTGAGGTCTTCCAAGCAATGCTGGTGGACCTCTGCCAGGTCCCCCTCAACCCCTCCAGCATCCATTCCTTCGGCAGACAGGCCAATCAGCTGCTGAGCGGGGCGAGGCGGTCGGTTGCGGCAGCGTTTGGGGCCAAGCCCGATGAAATCTACTTTACTTCCGGGGGAACCGAGGCGATCAACCTGTTCTTGAAGAGCCTAGAGAAGGGGCACCTGATTACGACCACCGTTGAGCACTCCTCTATCTACAGGACAGTACAAGTGCTTGAAGCTAAAGGCTTTACTGTATCTTATATTCCCGTTGACCTGTCGGGAGCCCCCCATCCCGACGCCATTGCCGACGCCATCCGCCCAGACACCCGTGCCCTTCTCTTTTCCGCTTCCAATGCCGAAACAGGGGTGAAGCTCGATCTCGAAGCGGTCGCTCGGATCGCAGAAAAGCACCGACTTCCCTTTCTAGTCGATGCTGTCGCCTACGTCGGCAAAGAGAGTTTTTCAATGCTTCCGGGAGTCACGGCGGTTGCCATTAGCGGCCATAAATTTCACGCTCCTAAAGGGATTGGAGCCCTCTTTTGTAGATCCTCATTTAAGCTAGATCCATTGATCACCGGAGGTGGACAGGAGCATTTGAAACGAGCCGGAACGGAAAACCTCTCTGGGATCTTAGGGCTCGCTGCCGCTTTAGAGATTGTGCAAAAAAACCAGGGGGAAATCACCCACCAGATCAGAGCTTTGAGAGATCATTTTGAGCAAGAGCTCTTTCGATCCCTGCCAAACATCTCTATCAACGGCTTGGGGCCCCGCGTCTGCAATGTCTCCAATATCGCTTTTGGAGACATTGATGGGGAGACGCTCCTCTTGCAGCTCGATCTTTTAGGTGTAGCGGCAAGTCATGGCTCCGCCTGTTCGGCCCGAGCGATGGAACCTTCCCGGGTCCTCCTCGGCATGGGGCTGGACCGAAAAACGGCTCGCTCTTCGCTCCGCTTCTCCTTGAGCCGAATGAACACCCGAGAAGAAGTGGAGCTGGCAGTCACTCGATTGGTCGAAATCGTACGGAAGTTGAGGTAACCACAGAGAGGTTGTTCTGTAAAAAATATATCATCTAGTTTTTGGATTATTTTGGCCTCTTTTCTATTGAATAAACGAAAAATCGATCAAAATTTTTTTACAGAACACCCTCTGAATCAAATGGGATGGCTCTCGACAGAAACTGTCCGAACGCCCCTCAGACTCAGCTCGTCGATTGTGAACTCAAAGTCGCCGATCTGGACTTGTTCACCTATTACAGGAGAGTGATCGAGCTGGGCCAAAATGAGGTCGCTGAGAGTGTCTCCCGGCTCTGCCGGCAAGTGAACCTGGAACTGCCGATTGAACTCGACCACGGACATTTCTCCGGGAAGCGTTCGATCGACGTAAAGAGTCGGCTCCGAAGAGGATGCTTCGATGGTCTCCTCTCCAAAAATCTCCGAGAGGATCTGGTCGAGCGTCAGGAGCCCACAGGCTTGCCCCTTTGAGTCAAGGATGACCGCAACGCTCTGATTATTGCGACGGAATTGTTTAAGGAGCTCCAAAATCGAAGTCTCTTGGGTCACGAACCAGGGCGATCTCGCTTTTTCCAAAATCCGCTTATTCTCATCGAACTGCAAGTAGTCGCTGAGCCGTGCGATCCCGACGATATTGTGGGGTTGTCGGTGATAGATCAACGCGAAGGGGGCGTAGTGAACGCTGAGATCATGGCGCATCATCGAGCAGGTGCTCTCAGATGAGAGGATATGCACTTCGGAAAGCGGAGTCATTAGCTGGGCAGCAGACCAATTTTTCAATTGGAACATCTGTTCCAAAATAGGCTGTACTTCATCTTGTTTACTCTCCTCAAAGGCCATCTTCACCTCCTCCCTGGAGAGGAAAAGAGGGACATCTTTGGCTTTGCCGAGGATCTGGTGGATGCCCTGAGAGAGAGTGTCAAAAGCCCAGATCAGAGGGCTTAAGATTTTAGAGATCAGCATCATCAAGGGAACAAAGAACAAAGCCAATCGCTCACTATGGCGACGCGCTCCAAACATGGGAGCGAGCTCTCCGAAAATCACGACGATCAGGACTTGGGTCACGGGAGCCCAATCGGGATCGAGCTGGATTGCCTCGTAAAACTGGCGAGAACATTCGGAACCGATCTGGAGCGCTGTATTCACTCCGATAAGAGTCGTCCCAAAGAGGCGCGAGGGGCGCTGCAAAAGGTGGTTGAGCCAAATGGCGCGCCGTTGACCTAAGCTGACGTAGTACTGCAGCCGCACTTTATTGAACGAGACGGCCGCCATCTCAAAGAGGGCAAAAAGACCCTGGATCACAACCGCTAGGAGCGTGTAAAAAAGAAACAGGCTCATTTCTTCCCTTTCAAACAGCGAACATAGATTCGGCGCACTCGGTGGGGCTCTGCAGCCAAGACGTAAAAGAGAAAATCGTCCGTCGCGTACTGCGTTCCTGTGATGGGGATATCGCCGAGCTGTTCAGTGAGCCACCCACCGAGAGTGACCGCATTCTCTTTGGAGCGGAGAGGAATCCCAAAGATCTCTTTGAATTCGGACAACTCGAGCTTGCCACTGGCAATGATCACATCGCCCCCTGACCTGGTATAGAGACTTTTCGGATCGCGCCGATCCGCAATCTCCCCGATGACCGCCTCAATCAAGTCTTCTTGCGTCACCAACCCAGAAATCGAACCGTACTCATCGACCACCATCGCCAAACTCTCCCCTTTCTCCCGCAAGCTCATGAGCAAGACCCAAGAGCGAGTTGTCTCTGGGACATAGGTAGGTTTTTTCAAGATGGGCAAAAGATCTTTAGGTTGCTGGATCTGACTTTGAGAAAAAAAGTAACGCCGCACAGAGAGGATTCCGAGGAGTTTTTCCAAATTGTCTTCATAGACTGGAACGCGGGTGAGTTCCAGATCGACGAAGAGGTGGTGGAGTTGGGACAGTGGCTCCAAAATATCGTAGGCATGGATCTCTTCGCGCGGCCTCATGTGCTCTTTGACGAGAGAATGTTGCAGATCGAGTACGCCGCCAATCAAGTCGCTCTCCTGAGGGAGGAGAACCCCCTTTTCCTCAGAAGTGTGTAACACATGGCGCAGCTCATCGACCGAGATCTCTTTTTCATCCTTGAGAAAGAAAAACAGGTAGCGAGAGATCCAGCTGGTCAGTTTGGTTAAGGGATCTCTCAGAGGGCGCAAACACCGGGTTGCGGTGTTGAGGACGGGAGCTACGTGGTAAGCAATCGAGGCGTTGTAAGGGAGAGCGACCGATTTCGGCAGCACCTCCCCAAAGATCAGCGTGAGTGCGAGGGGAAGCCCCACTTTTAGCGCCCAGCTACCTGCCCCGGTAAAGATCGAAGAGACCGTATTTTGGACTAAGACGTTGGCTAAGATATTGAGGATCAATATGGTCACAAGAACTTCGCGAGGGCGCTGCATCAACCTA
>CAIVVG010000212.1 GCA_903909295.1 uncultured Chlamydiae bacterium | reverse complement strand
TGCGGCTCTGCGGTAAATCAAACCCGGCCCCGAGAAACAAAGTTTACCGCAGAGCCGCAGAGAACGCGGAGGGAAAAAGGGGTAAACTATTTTTATCGTGCAATTTCCCTGTCGAGTAGGCCGCATGTTTCATGTTGTGCAAAATAATTTTTTCGCTTACAATCAGGCCCATGTTGCATTTCGCATCGTTGCCGAGAACAAACTAAGGCCGATGCACTAGCCGTAAAGGCGAGATGGAACATGGCTGGTATAATCCAGCTTTTAGGCTGTGGTTTTGTGCACAAGTTGCCCTCCACAGTCTCTGGGGATTCTGCGGAATCCACCGGGAAAAAATCAGCAAAGCATTAATGCTTTGCATAGTGTCTGGCTCAGACCTCGCTTTTGTAAAAGAGCGATGGGCCTGGTGTGTTTTGCCTAGCGGTGTACTTATACATCCGCGGGGGCAAAGCGGCGAAGCAATTCGCAGCACCAGGAAATTAAACCGAGGGCATGATAGCCCTCGATCAAAATCTGATCATTTGGCCATATATGACCATGTTTGATCAAGTTTTGAAGAGCGGGCTCACCCCTTTCGAGAATAACTCGCGCCTCGGCCTTTGCCCGTTTTCTTAATCAATCCTTTTTTCCTAAGGTCCTGGAGTTTTCGGCCGGCTGTGGCGCGCGTAAGGCCAAAACGGTCCATCACATCAGAAATCGTGATTTCGGTCGCTGTCTCAAATAGATCTAAAATGGGGCGGAGCTCCTCAAACTCATCCGCCTGAGCCGCTACGCGAGGCAGAATGCATTTGACAAATCCCTCTCCCTCAATGACTGAAGGTGTTTTGAGCCGCCTTTCTTGGTAACTTCTGAAAATCGTAATGAATCCAGATCCGATTTTTTCAATGTAGTCCGCTTCACGAAAAACCTTGCAGATGGCCACGTTTCGAATGTAACTGAACCCAGACTGCAGATTGTTGACAATCGTGGGATTGGAAAAAATTCCCGGGCTAAAGAACTCAATGCGATCTCGATAAATCGCGATCTTGCTGGGGCTGCTGTAATGATAATTTCTATGCACAATGAGATTGAGGAGCGCTTCGCGAATGGCCTCAGTAGGAATTTCAAGGGTCTCCTCGCGTTGAGGGCCACGAATCACAAAGGATTTTGACAAACGACTGAGTATAAATTCATAGGCACTCTCAAATTGTTCGAACAAGGTGCCAACGCAATCGATTGAGGCAATCGCTTCTCGCCCCTCAATCCCCTTAAAATGGGAACAGATAATCATGGCCTCGCTAAAAAAATATTGGGGCTGTTTTCCAAACAGCAAAATCCCAGCGGTGGTCGCATAAATGTGGGTATGTTCCTGGGTGATTAAATAGTACGATAGCAAAGTATCTTTGGTGATTTTTTCAGCATCTCTGTCTTTTCTTTTTTTCAGGAAATCTTGAATTTTTTTATGGTCTAAATTTTCCTCATTGGTGCGGTACACGGGCATACAATCAAAAGACTTCCCATGAGCTTGCCACTTCAACTCCTCAATCAAATCAATCGTTGCCCTGACAGTGGACCTGCCCAGCCGAATGTAAGTGCCCTTTTCCATTCCTTCTTGTTTTCGGAAATAAGGCTTATTTGCACCCGCAGCTACTTCCACAATGAGAAGCGTCTTTCCCTCAATCGTCTGGGTGTAGACATCCGGCAAGATAGCGGGTGTTGATGCTGTGTAAATGGAATGGCTCAGATACTCAATAGCCGCAGCTGCCTCCGCCTCTGGGATACCGACGATGGTCCGATCATCCTCGACTCCTATAATCAACCTACCCCCGCTTTGGTTTGAGAATCCGATCACGGTCTTCACAATCTGGTCATTCTGCGGGAGCTGGACCTTAAACTCTAAAGTGGAGGACTCCACCTGGGGGTACTTCATCATCGCCTCTCTATGAATTGACTCAATGATACAATAGTGAGACAATTGAGTCAATTCCGCCAAGAAATGTCTCAATTGTCTCATATTGACTCACCGCAATACAATTTATATCGCTTGAAATAAGCGACTTATGAAAATATGAGTCAATAGCGGGGACAAAAATCCATTTCCCTGGTTAAATATTCAGCATGAACGTCGTGATTTTGGGAGCGGGGAAAACAGGGGCTTACGTAGCCTCGATCTTGTCGGAAGAGGGGCACAGCGTAACCGTGATCGATCGGGATGGCCCCCTCCTAGAAAAGCTGGGACGGGAGCTCGATGTCGCTACGCTCCACACCTCCGCTCCCGATGTGAAGGCGTTTGTCGATCTACTCGAGGGGAAGCCCGACCTCTTCTTGGCGGCGAGCGGCCACGATGAAACCAATGTCGTCTCCTGCTGCTTGGCC
Organism: uncultured Chlamydiae bacterium; assembly: GCA_903909295.1. Classification (GTDB taxonomy): domain Bacteria; phylum Chlamydiota; class Chlamydiia; order Chlamydiales; family SM23-39; genus CAIVVG01. Next base: position 4,044 of record CAIVVG010000212.1, on the reverse strand, counting down.
AAGCAGCTCGGGTTCCCGAAGGCGATTGCCAGGGTTCATTCAGGGGACTATTTGGAACACACCCGTTTTGATGCGGGAAGAATGTTTTCCGTTGACCACTTCATCGCGCCCGACGTACTGGCGGCACAGGACCTGTTTAAGGGGCTGATCCATACGGGAGATGTCGCGGTAGAGCACTTTGCTCACGGCGCCATCCAAATGAGGACCATCCAGATTCCCGATCTATGGGATCGAGGGGGGACGCCAATTGCGGAGCTTGCGCTGCCCGGATCTCTTCTCGTCGGTCTCATCCGCCGCAAAACGGCCGATGGGGAAATCATCCTTTTTCCCCACGGAGACGACCATATTTTGCCGGGCGATGAGGCTACCGTTGTGGGAGAGGCTAAAGCGATTCACCATCTCCATGAGATTTTTCACATCCCCGAACGCCCTGTTCGCTCCATCATCCTTGTGGGGGGCTCGCCGCTCGCGCTCCAACTAGCTCGCCTTTTAGAAAGAGAGCCCGTTTCCGTTCGGATCATTGAGGCAAACACGACCCGCTGCGTGGAGCTTGCAGAGATGCTTCCTCGGGCGACCATCATCAACCGAGATGGGAGGGATTTTCATCTTCTTCAATCCGAACATGTGGAAAATGCCGACGCTCTGATCAGCTGCACCTATCACGATGGGGACAACCTACTTATTGGGGCCTTGGCTAAGGGGCTGGGTTGTCCGAAAGCGATCGGTGTCATTACCGATGCTAGCTATAGCTCTGTTTTGGAAAAACTGGGAGTCATTCCGGCCCTCTCTGCACGGGTTAATGTGGTCAATCGGGTCCTCTCGATCCTCCATGAAAAAATCATCCTATCTGTCGCCTCTCTTTGTAACGACCTGGCAAAAATCGTCGAGATCAAGATTTCTGCAACTTGTCCTTTGATTGACATCCCCTTCTCGAAATTGCATCTACCCAAAGAGCTGCTCATCTGTGCGATGGAAAATCGGGGGAATGTCACAATCGGGAGAGGACCTCAAAGGCTCCAAGCCGGTGATACGGCGATTGTGATCTGCGCTTCGCATCAGATCCCGAAACTCCAAGAATTGTTCCAGCCATGATCCTCCGCCAAATCGCTCAAATTCTCAGCTACTACCTCTTCTACCTCTCTTCTGCGCTCCTCATCCCGCTTGCTCTTGCACTCTACTATCAGTGGGGTGGGGTCCCTCACCCACAACCCCACGCTACGGAGGCTTTTTTCTACACCCTCCTGATTTCGTTGGCATTGGCGTTAGCACTGAAGATTTGGGGGCGTTCTGCTAATCGCCATTTATACCGTAGAGAGGGGATTTTGCTCGTCGTCTTGATCTGGGGGATGACCTCGCTGATCAGCTCTCTTCCCTTCGCTTTGAGCGGCACTTTGAAACCTCTCGACGCCTATTTCGAGGCTCTTTCGGGGCTGACCACGACAGGCGCAAGCGTCATGTGCGCGAAAGCTTACAACCCCGCAACAGGAGCGGAAGTCCCCATCCTTCTGACCAATCCACACGTCCCCGACACGACCTATGTCTATTATGGGACCATCCCTCCTATTCGCGACGCGCAAACACATCTCATCACCCACTCGGGAGTGGAAGCGGTGAGCCGAGCGCTCCTTTTTTGGCGCAGCTTGCTCCAGTGGATCGGCGGTATGGGGATCGTGGTGATTTTCCTCACAGTGCTCCCCGCACTCGGAGTCGGCGGCAAGTTTCTCTACCAAATGGAGACGACCGGCCCCATCAAAGATGAAATCACACCCCGCATTCAGGAGACTGCCTCGCGCCTCTGGAAGCTCTATCTCGGGCTCACGGTTTTAGAGATCGGGCTCCTCCTAGCCACCAACCACTCCATGCCCCTCTTTGACGCCGTCTGTATTTCGCTGTCTAACATCTCAACGGGGGGATTTTCGGTGCGCAATGACAGCATTGCGAGCTACCACTCCGCTGCAACAGAGTGGATCGTCCTCCTCTTTATGATTGCCGGAAGCATCAACTTTGCCCTCTATTTTCAAGCGCTCCGCCTCCGCTTTTCTCGCACCTACGTCCCCGACTTTATCCTATTCCTCATCGTCATCGCCTTGGGGTGCATCGCTGTTTCTCTGTTTCTCATCCACACACCCGTCGATAAAACTGCCTATTCTTTCCTCGATGCGCTCCGCTTTGGGAGTTTTCAGGCAGTCTCCATGCAAACATCGACCGGATTTGTCACAGCCAACTACGACAGGTGGCCTTTTCCCTGTCAGATGTGGATGTTGATTTTGATGTTTGTGGGAGGCATGTCGGGATCGACCGCCGGAGGGATTAAGACATCCCGCTTTTACATCCTCTACAAGATTGTGCTCCACCGGTTGGAGAGCATCTACAGACCCGATACCGTCCGACTCCTACGCATTGGGAACACCCCAGTGGACGACAAGAGCGCGCAAACCGTCCTTTCCTTCTTCTGCATCATCGCATTCTTTGCGCTACTCGGCACAGTCTGCTTTATCTTAGACGGCATCGACCCAGAAACATCACTCGGTCTCGTCGCCTGCTTCCTCAATAACGTAGGAGCCGCTTTCCGCGCAGCCGGGCCCACTGACTCCTTCGCCTTCCTCCCCATCGGGTCCAAGCTTTTTTCCCTCTTCTGGATGCTCCTCGGGCGCTTGGAGTTCTTCATCGTCTTGCTCCTCTTCCTTCCCGCCTTCTGGAAAAATCGGTAGTGTAAAGCCGCTTTACATCCACCGAATCTGGCCAGATCCCAGAAAAAGACCGCGCAGCTTTTGTTGAAGACATCGACGAAGATGTAAAATACATGGACCTGAGCCGCATTGCCGGACTAGGCGTCAGAGGGTGTTCTGTAAAAAAATTTTGATCGATTTTTCGGTTCTTTTGAGCCTATTTTCGATGCAAAAATGGGGGGCCATATACTGTTGTCGATATTGCCCCCCATATTTGAAGTCGAAAAGAGGCCAAAATAATCCAAAAACTCGATGAAATATTTTTTACAGAACACCCTCTCACCCCTGAAGAGCTCAAGAAGTGGCGAGGGCGATCGACGGCGAGAAGTGGACAACGCCCAGTTTAATCAGCTATACTTCAACTTTGGAGAGCTCCTTGAGAAAAAAACTTCCGATTGGAATCAGCGATTTCAAAGAATTGATTGACGCCGAATGCACCTACATTGACAAAACCCTTCTGATTCAAGAAATTATAGAAAAAGGAACCAAGGTCGCGCTGATCCCCAGGATGCGCCGTTTTGGCAAAACCCTAAATCTTTCCATGCTGCAATACTTCTTTGAAAAGCGGGAAGAAGACGCAAGTTATTTGTTCACAGGTCTAAATATCTGGAAAGATGAAAAATACAGAAAAATGCAGGGGCAATTTCCCGTCATCTTTCTTTCATTTAAAGATGTCAAATATCCGACCTGGGAAGAAAGTTTCAAGGCAATGAAAGAACTTATTTCACAGGAATTTAAACGCCATAGATATCTTACGGAAGGAACCACCTTATTTCCCGACGAAAAAGAAGATTACCAAAAAATTCTCCGCAAGGAAGCAGATCAAGCTCTTTCGGCTGTCAGCCTTCTCAGACTTACAGAGTGGATGCACCGCTACCATAAAAAAACGGTGATTGTCCTGATTGATGAGTATGATGCCCCAGCCCATGCCGCTTACATTGGGAAATACTATGAAAAATTCATTACTTTTCTGCGAAATTGGCTATCCGGAGGGCTGAAAGATAACGTTCACCTGGAAAGAGGGGTCCTCACCGGAATTTTGCGCGTTGCAAAAGAAAGTATTTTTTCGGGGTTGAATAATATCAGTACGTTCACTGTAATGCAGGAATCTTTTGGCGATAAATTTGGCTTATTGGAATCAGAAGTAGCAGAGCTCCTCGAAGAATATGGACTGCAATCCAAACTTGCCGAAATGAGGCAGTGGTATGACGGATATCGCATCGGATCATGCAGAGGGATTTACAATCCCTGGTCTGTTTTGAAATGCATTGAAACAAACGGTGCTTTGGCCCCTTACTGGGTTAATACAAGCGAT
>CAIVVG010000211.1 GCA_903909295.1 uncultured Chlamydiae bacterium | reverse complement strand
TTATCTTTCTTGGGAGCCATGTCGAGCCTCAAATTTTTCGTGTAACCAACAAAAAATTTACAAGCTCACTGGACTTAAGGCAAGAAAAACCTTATCCGCAGCTATTTATGCAACAACGCCGAGTGTAATGGTAGATATTGACTCTCTGATATTTCCTGGTCTAGCAGTGCAAAAAGAGGGGGCGTAGCCAATCGGTATCTTCAGGGTAGATCGTGTACTTGAAGAAACTCCCTGAACTACTAAATTTATTAGTGGTTTCGGAGAGAATGTTCAAGTGGAGCGCCTCCTCTTTGTTTTTGAGAAGCCTTCAGGAGCTTGGGGTACCAGTTCAGTGGAACAGAAATCGTTCGACCATCTACGAGGTCAACGGCCAAGGAGCTCCGAGTGAAGTAGGCTGCTTCCACTTGTGCGTTCATGCCATTCAGCATACATCGAGGTTGGCTTTTTGGGGATGAAATTCGAACAAAAGCTGGGCGAATGGCTCCCCATCGAAATCGTGCAGTTTTTTGAGCTGCTCTGTAAACCACTGGTCATAGGGGTTCTTCGAGGCTGCGAAATGGGCCAAGCGCTCTTTAGCGTCGTCCTCGGCATCGTGCATGACGATGATGAACTCCTTGTCTCCCGATTTGTGGTACCAGACTTTTGCATTCCGTAGCCCGTAACGATGCAAGAGGTCGGTGTATTCGCGCTTGCGATGACCTGTATTTTCAGCGGAAAACGCCTTGTACTCTTTGAGTTTTCCGGCCTTAAGTGGGTTGACGGAGATGAGAGTTTTCATGAGACTGCCTCGATATTGGGTACATATTGCACATTAAGTTATGTGGTTTTTTTAGTTACAGCAGTATTTTGGTTGGCCCCGATCCTATTGAAAATAAAATAGTTAAAAAATACTTGTGGGATGTGTGATGATTTAAAGAAGAGGGAAAAGTGGCCCGGATCCTCGTCGACCACCAATAGGCCTGGACCAATTTAACGAAGTCCTAGTTATACCCTCAGAAAAATGCCTATTTACAAAAATTACCAATATTAGTAATTATATGTCCTATGAGCGGTCGATGCCCGATGAAGCCAATTTTGTGGGTGGGGTCCTCTAGGAAGGACCTCAAGTCTATGCCTACGGAGGTCCAAAAAGAGGTGGGACATGCCTTGAGAGAGCTCCAGAAGGGTAGAAACCCGGGCAATACAAAGCCCCTACGACACCTCCGCGAGACCCTATCAGAGGTGGTCATCGATGAGAGGGCGGGGACTTTTAGGGCTGTGTATACTGTGGAATTCGGAGATGCGCTGGGTGTGCTGCACGTGTTCCACAAGAAAAGTAAATCTGGTATAGCTACTCCGAAGAAGGAGATCGATCTGGTCCTTCAAAGGCTCAGACAAGCGAGGATTGATTATCACGAGTGGAGGAGAGAAAAATGAGAGAGAAAAGCTTAGTTACAACCGATAATATTTTTGCTGATCTGGGATTAGATGATTCTGACGAAATGGTCGCTCGATCCGATTTGATGTCCGAGGTCGTGAATCTAGTGCGAAAAAGTAGCCTCACCCAAAAGGAGATCGCTGGAATTTTGGGGGTCAGCCCTCCCAAGGTATCTTCTCTCATGACTGGAAAAATCAATGATTTCAGCAATGATACACTTGTGAATTATCTCACTTTGTTAGGGTGTAATGTAGAGATTCGAGTTTTGCCGCAGCGCCGTCTCTCTAGATCGGTTAAGAGGGGTGCAATAAAAGTCAAAAGATCGGTAGTCAAGAGAAGGCGAGTGGTCGCTTCTTTAAGAAAAAAACGAGTAGCTTCCCCTTAAATTCGTAAAGGACTTGTATACTGGACTCGGTGAACCCCGCAAATTCCAAGCGGGTGACCGAGTCCGGTATAACAAAATCATTGCCGACTACCAACAGGCTTTGGGAGACCAGATTTTCAGAGAAAAGTGCCCAGGATAGGACTTGAACCTACACGTCTTGCGACACCAGAACCTAAATCTGGCGTGTCTGCCAATTTCACCACCTGGGCGGAGCGACTCATTCTATCAACACAACCCTTTTTATTCCAGTGGTTCGTAGACGGGATGGGCGGTGAAGCCGAGTTCGCGGACGGCGAAGATGGCTTTGGCGATCGGTTCCCAGGGGGCGCTTCGGTCGATGTGGAGGAGGATTTCAGTGAGCGCGGGGTCTTGGGGGAGGGCGCCTGTTTGGAGCTGGCGGGAGAGCTCGTCTTGGATGGCCTGGACGCTGCCCATCGGATATTCTTGGAACTCGGTAAGCCATCTGTAACTACCTGTGGCTGAAATGCTGATATTGACCTGCTCGGTCTCTTTTTGCCGTGGGGCTTTTTCGCTGCCGGTTTTGACTTGGACGAGCTGGAGCTCTTGGTCAAAGAGGGAGGCGCGGGAAATAGAGAGGGTCGCAAACAGGGCGAGCATCAGGAAGAGAAAATCGATCATCGGAGCGAAGTTGAAGTTGTGGGAAACTTTGAGCTCGTCGTGTGAGAAAAGTTCCATGGTTATACCTTAATGCCAATGAGGGAGCTCATTGAGAGGGCTTCGTTTTCAACCAAACTGAGTGAGCGGACGACGCGGTATTTGAGGGTGGTGTAAAAGATCATAGAAAGGATGGCTACGATGAGGCCGAGTACGGTCGTGCCGACGGCGATGCCGAGTCCGTCGAAGAGGGCGTTGATGCTCTCGACAGAGCGGTTGACGTCGTAAAAGGCGTAAAACATCCCGATCACTGTCCCTAAGAGGCCGAGCATGGGGGCGATGATGACGATATCGTTGAGCAGCGAGAGGCGTTGCCAAAAAGCGGTGGAGGCGCGCCCTGCTTCGGATTTCATCGCTTCCATCATCACTTGGTGGCCGAACTGCCGTGTCGAAAGGCCGGTTGCCATGATCTGGGAGAGGAGGTTGTTTTTAGAAGAGCAGAGGGCGAGGGCGGTCTCATACTGATCGGTCTGGAGCAGGTTGCGGAGCTCTTTAGAAAAGGAGGCGGGCATGAAATCTTTGGCCCGAAAGGTGAATAAGCTGTAGATCCAGATCGTGAGAGCGGCAACCGACATCAGAAAGAGGAGTCCGTAGATCAGGGGAGCGGAGAAAAAAATCTTTTTGAGATCGATGAGCTGCGCTGCTAAAACAAGTATGTGCATGTGTGCCTCCAAAAGAAGAAAGATATCAAGTTTACTTTGTCTAGGCAAGAAGATATAATCTTCGGCGTGAATCAGACGCTCCATATCCCGTTTTCGTGGGCCGATAGGAGACCTATTTGGCTCGACAAATTCTTTTATGTGCCCAAGGCCTATGATCGGCATGCGGAGTCGCCGCCTCAAAAAATGTTTACTAATGATGCCCCCATCTGCATCGAGTACTGCTGCGGGAATGGGCAGTGGATCGTCGATAAGGCGAAACAGTTCCCTCATCTCAACTGGGTGGGGGTCGAGCACCAATTCGTCCGGGCCAAACAGACTTGGGTCAAAGGGCAAAAGCAGGGGCTGACCAATCTCTGTGTCGTTTGTTGCGAGGCGCTCCTTTTTACTCGCCACTACCTCCACGAGAAAAGTGTCTCGGAAATCTTTGTGAATTTTCCCGATCCTTGGCCCAAAAGGCACCACGCCAAGCACCGGCTCATCCAGCCCCCCTTTCTGGAGGCGCTTGCGCGAGTGGCGTACGGGAAGGGGTATTTTGTGACCGATGATGCCCCCTACGCCAATCAGATGGTGCGAGTAGTGAAGGGCTCAACCGATTGGAAGCTGCTATTAGAGGCCCCCCATTACGTCCATGAGTGGCCGGGGTATGGCTCTTCGTTTTTTGAAAGCCTCTGGAAACAAAAGGGGAAAACCCTCCATTATATTGCCATTGAGAGGAATCTGTGATCATCCGTTTACCTGCCCAGCCCCACGAATCGCTCGACTGGAAGATCGAGCCGACGAGCGAAAAAATCACTTGGGAGTTTGACTTAGGGATCGAGGCGCCCTATTTCCCCCTTGAAGATGAGCTCCGATTTCAGGCCCTCGCCTTGGCCCTCACGCAGTTTACCAAAGAGGTGTGGCCACGCTTTCAAGAGCAGACTGAGGGGGCTGTGTTGTATCGGGGCCCCATTGATTTTAACGCCTTTTTCTCTTGGACCCACGTGCAAGAGACCAATTACGCCCTCTGGCGCCAAGAGCGCCCCCAAGCCCCCGAACTCCACCTGCGGCGCCTTTTCTGTGCCGAGGCGTTTGTCACCTATTTTCAGAGGCTCGCCCACAAGCTCCCCGATGAGCTTCCCCTCATTTTAGACTTAAAGTTAGAGGGCTTTTCCTCTCAAGCCGAGCTGTTTCATCTCCTGTCTCCCGAGCGCTTTGCCCATTTTCAGATCCGGCCCCCCTTGCCACAGCCCTCCTTAGGAGTGTGCTTTCCCGAAGAGTGGGATGGGACGGTCCTTAGAGAAATCGATGCTTTTTTGGAGGGGCGCCCCGCCATGCGACCTGTATTTGAGGCGACATTGACAGAGCAGTGGGATGGTTTGGATGTGCTGTATGTGGGGCGTATTTCTGAGAAGGGACAAAGGAAATTGAATGGCTTTATTGCCGCCGGGGGCACTGTAAAAAAGATCGGGGCAGAGGGATTTGAACCCCCGACCTACTGGTCCCAAACCAGCCGCGCTAGCCAAGCTGCGCTATGCCCCGTGAACAAGGAAGACTGAGTCTACCAAAACGTACCTTTTTCTTGCTAGAAGAAACCATTTCTGCCATAGAGAACAATATGAAACCTTTTATCGAGACCTCCTCTTTTCGGCGGCTTCAGGAACTGAGCCGTCATCCTTTTGATCTGCCGAGCGGGCTGACCCCGGAACGGATCGCGACGATGGCCATTTCAGGAGTGGGCTTCCAGTTACTCTATGGAACGGAACGAGTGACACCGGAAGTGCTAGATGCACTTTTTGCTCTGGCAGGGGAGCGAGATGTCCTCGGCCAGATGGTCCAAATGCAAAGTGGGGCGATTCTCAATCGGAGCGAGGGGAGAGCTGTTCTACACACAGCGATGAGAGATCAGTTCGACGCCCGTCAGACGGCTCCAATGGCCCAAGAGATTGCGGAAAAAGCGGGAAGAGAGCTGCAGAAACTCGAGACCTTTTTAGATCGCGTAGAGGGGAAATACACCGATTTGGTGCAGATCGGCATCGGCGGTTCCGATCTCGGTCCACGCGCTTTGGCCATCGCCCTGCAAGCCTTTCACCGCCCGGGCCATCGAGTCCACTTTATTTCCAATGTTGACCCAGATGACGTGCACGGAGTATTGGCCGGGCTCGATCTCAAAAAGACCCTCGTCGTCGTCGTCTCCAAATCGGGCTCCACCTTGGAAACCCTCACCAATGAACAGCTCGTCCGAGCCCGTTTTATAAAAGCGGGACTCGATCCCAAACACCACTTCATCGCCGTCACCGGTGAGAAAAGCCCCATGGACGACCCTGAAAAATACTTGGCTTCTTTTTATATGTGGGACTGCGTCGGAGGCCGTTACTCGGCCACCTCGATGGTGGGAGGCGTCGTCCTCGGCTTTGCACTCGGTTTCCACGGATTTCGGGAGATTCTGCGTGGAGCCCATGCGATGGACCGGCACGCTTTGACGCCGGACAATTTGCCCCTCACCTCAGCTCTTTTAGGGATTTGGAACCGCAACTTCCTCCACTACCCCACCGTAGCGATCATTCCCTATTCCCAAGCGCTCCTTCGCTTTCCCGCCCACTTGCAGCAGCTCGATATGGAATCCAATGGCAAACACGTCGATCTGGGAGGAGTTTCTTGTCCCTTTTCAACGGGACCCGTCGTTTGGGGTGAGCCCGGAACCAATGGTCAACACTCCTTTTACCAACTGATCCACCAGGGGACCGATGTCGTTCCATTAGAGTTCATCGGTTTTTGCAAAAGTCAGTACGGGAGCGACCTCGAAGTGGAGCATACAACCTCTCAAGAAAAACTCTTATCTAACCTCTTTGCCCAGTCGATCGCGCTGGCCGTCGGACAAAATAATGAGAACCCCAATAAAGTGTTCTTGGGCAACCGCCCCAATCGGATCCTCCTCTCCGAGAGGCTCGATCCCTTCACCATGGGGGCCCTCCTCAGCTTTTATGAGCACAAGGTGGCGTTCCAAGGATTTATCTGGGGCATCAACTCGTTCGACCAAGAAGGGGTACAGCTCGGAAAGGTCCTCGCTACAAAAATCCTTAAGCAGTTCAGCGGGCCGAGGTTGAGAGAGGCGGCTCCTCCGTTTCCGCTGGCTGAAAGTTATCTCAAGTTTTTAGAGGATTAGGTCTTCAGCGGAGCTGGCTATGGCCAAGGAACATGATAACGCCGCAGGGCGGCTAAGGATAACGGCGCGAGGCGCGCCTAACGATATAATGATGCAGGGAAGCCCCGCACCCCAGGCTCCGCCAGCCAAAGGACTGGCGTCCTCATTCTGAGTATCGATTACATTGATCGTCTGGCATATTCCCGTATTTGGGATAGATGTGCTTACTACAACTGAAGCCATCCACCCATACAACCTAGCAGAAAGAAAATACCGCACGTCACGAGCCATTTTTTTCTCCGGTCATTGGTTTTCCAAATTTTTTCAAAATATTCAAAGTAACGAAGAAGAAAAAAGCCCATGATAGGGGTCAGGAGGAGTAGCGTAAACAATCTCACTAGGAAGAACTTCAGCTCGTGGCTTATTTTCACCTCAAAGACAGTATTTTAAAATGTTGAAGTATTTTCTTCAACACGCAATTGCGCCATTCGCAATTTCAATGCGGTGCGCTTCGGGGAAAAGCCCCCCTGGCAGGGGCGTGGTGATGAACACCTGGCTCAAACGCGCCAGCTCCTCTTGCAGCGTCGCGAGGCGGTGGCCATCGAGGTGGAGCCCCAGATCGTCTACGCCCATGAGAGGGGGCATCCCGAGTCGCTCTTTGAGGCGTTCCCATTCGGCTAGGCGGAGCGCCGCGACGAGGGTCTTTTTTTGCCCTTCGCTGGCGAAGAAGCGCGCGGGCTTTCCTTCAATGAGCAGGGTCACGTCATCGCGGTGGGGGCCTGTCAAAGTCATCCCTAAATCCATCTCTCGGTAGCGGTGTTTGTGCAACTGTTGGAGATAGCCCTCTTTTGTGGCAGGGTAGGAGGGGTGGAAGCGGAGCTCGTGCTCTTCTCGGTTCCCGGAAAGGACAACGCTCTTGAGAGAGAGAGGGTGTTTTAATTCTTGAATTAACCCAAGGCGCGCTTGTTGTAAGTACACTCCTGAAATCGCCATCTCCTCTTCCCAGCAATCGAGACTTTTAAGATCTTTTTTCCTGAGCAAACAGTTGCGTTGTTGCATTGCGCGCCAAAACCTGCTCAAGTGGTGGACATAGAGGGGATCGCTCTGGGCCAGGTGGAGGTTGAAGAAGCGGCGCCTTGCAGCGGGGGCTCCGGTGACGAGCTCGGTATCTTGAGGGGTGTAGAGGATAAGCGGTAGTCCACCTAAGAGGGTCTGGAATGAGCTGTAGGTGTTGGCGGCGATTTGCAGGTGTCTTTTTTGTCCGTCAAAGGAGAGTTGAATCGTTTGCGCCACCCCCGCTTGGACGACTTCCGCTGCGAGGTAGAAACAGGGAGTTCCCTCCCGAATGAGTTCTTGGAGTGTTTGCGTCCGGAAAGAGCGGCCCGTACTGATGAGGTAGATCGCCTCCAAGAGGTTGGTCTTCCCTTGGGCGTTTTCTCCTAGAATCAGATTGAGGCCGGGCTGAAAGGAGACCTCCGCCTCGGTGTAGCTGCGGAAGTTCTTTAAATACAGCGACTTAAGAAACATCGGCGACAGCGGGCTCTTTACGAGGAGCCTGCAGCTCATTCAAACGCATGGGCATAATGACGAAGAGGGCCTGCGTTGAATCGGTGATCACTCCGGGGTTGTGAGTGTCATTGAGGCCAAAACGGATCGTCTCGTCTTTGCTATGGCGGAGAATATCGACGAAGAAGAAGGGGTTGAAGGCGATTTCCATCTTCGCACCGGCGTAATCGACCGGCATGCTAACGCGCCCCTCGCCGATGTCGCTGCTCATCGCAGCCAGGTGCAACTGTCCCGTTTCAAACGTAAAGCGAACGGAGCTGGTGGTGTCGGAGGTGAAGAGGGAAACTTGTTTGAGCAAAGAGATGAGCTCGTCTCGATGGATGGCGAAGTTCTGGCTCACTTTGGCCGGGATGACTCTCTCGACATCGGGATACTGGCCCGACAGCAGTTTGGCGATCAAGGTGAGCGAGCCGCTCTCCAAAGAGATTTTGTCATGGGTTAAATTCAAGGAGACCTCTTCATCGCCATCGCCCAACATTTTGGTCATCTCTTCGACCGCTTTGAGAGGGATGACGTAAGTGCCCTGAATCGAGGGGTCGATCTGGACGGGGGCGATCACCTTTGCCAATCGTTTGCCATCAGTGCCGATGAAGGTCGCTTTTTGCTGGGAGATTTGCACTTGTACGCCATTGAGCATATAGCGGCTATCTTCGCGCGCGGCGGAAAAAGCGGTTTTGGAAAAAACCTCTTTCAGTACCGAGCTAGCCAGCGTCAACTCAGGTGAGCCAGCGAGGTCGGGGAGAGCGGGGAATTCTGTTTCGCTCATGCCGTTGATCTTAAAGACAGAAGTGCCTGTGGTGATCTCGGCGATTTCGCCTGTGTGCGAGCTGATTTTGATCTGCGGCGCAGTGAGTTCGCGGACGAGCTGGAAAAAGCGGCGCGCGGGGAGGGCAATTGCCCCCTCTTCCACGACTTTGGCCTCTATAAAGCAACGCATGCTCACAGTGAGGTCGGTAGCGCAGATGATCAGTTGGTCATTTTTTGCCTTCAAAAGGACGTTGGAAAGGATCGGGATGGCCGGTTTTGTAGAGACGACGCTCTGAATTTTCCCGATGAGATTGACGAGATCGATTTTGGAGACAACTACCTTCATTGAAGAACCCCTGATAAGTTGGACCAAAAATATCGAATAACAGGGGTCCTTGTCAAGGGAGAATTAACCGCACTCCATCCAAGTCTGCTTGCTGGGAGTCTTCAAAGGCATGTGTGTCCATCAACATCTGCTTTGCTTTTTTGTAATCGCTCCAGTCAATCTTGGAGGTGTAATTGTGAGCAAAGCTTAAGGAACGGATGAGCGGCGTTGCTTGGGCATTGTGCGTGAGGGCTTTGAGCGCGGAGAGATACTCGGTCCTGAAAATCGTAGGGACGATGATGCGCATTTCGCTGGCCGCGATGAGCTCCGCATTCATCATGATGCGGCCACACCTTCCGTTGCCGTCGGCAAAGGGATGGACTTCCGCAATGAGAAACATCATATAGACAGCTCGTTTGAAGGGGGTGTCGAGAGAGCGCAGCCATTGGAATCCTTGTCTCAAGGTCCCTTCGACCAGTTCGGGCGCCACAAAGAGAGTGGAGCCCGCTTGGTTGGGGACTCTTTTGAACTCTCCGGGTCTCATGTCTGGGCGCCCGTGCATCAGTTGCGCGTGGCGCTTTCGGAGGAGGGAAATCAGCTCGTCACTGGTCTGGGGAATGCGATGCATCTCTTGGGTATCCGAGGTGAGAGCATAAGTGCCAATGATGTCATGGGCATCTGCGGGGCGGTCCTTGGGGATTTTTCCTCGGAACACGATGGATGCAGCTTCGTCCACACCAAACTCAGTGCCTTCGATGAAGTTAGAAAAATAGGCTTCGAAAAAGGGGAGGGCAGTGCCTGTATTAGAAGGGGCTGGGCGCGGCACAGATACACTGGTCATCAGCGCTTCATAGAGATTTTGAAACCGTTCCAGCCTTTTGGCGTCGTAGAGAGCTCCTTGGGAGCGGGCTATTGCACTCGAAGAGATGAGTACTGCTTTACGTGTTCCTAGAAGGGTGCCAATGAGCGCGTCGAGCGCTTTGAACTCCTTTTCAGCGTGGAGCAAAAGGGCTATTTTACGCGCCTCATCCCTGAGTGTTTGGAGTGCTTCTACTCCTGCAATCTGAAGGAGGTTCTCCAGGTTTTCCTCAATTTTTTGTCTGGAAAGGGTTCTCGACTCAGCTCCCCGCCTAATACGAGTGGGGCGTAAATTCTCTAAATAGGCCCTCGCTGGACAGGAGAGATAAAGCCCTCCCATGAAGGGCTTGTCTTCTTGGAGAGGGGGCTCTCCCTTGCGTGGACAGATGGAGAGGCCTGGCAATTGAACGGGTCTTTTCTTCGTAGAGATGATAAAAACAGTTCCGTCGGGGGTCGGTCGGTGTTCGAGGGCTGTCCGGTCGGCGATGAGGGCCCCTGGAAAAAGGCCTTCGACCAAGAACCACATATGGCGACGCACGAGGAGCTCGGGGCGCTCTTTCAAATTGGTCGTATAGACGCGGCTTCCCAGCTTACGGAGACGCCCTCCTTTCATTTCTCGAGATACGAGGGGGGCCAGGGAAGCGTCGGAGACAAAGACCTCGTGTGAGAATTTGGGCATTAAGGGACCTCTTTTACCCTATTTTTGCAACTTTTTGGGATTTAAGGCACGCTTTTTGCAACTTTTTGGGAGTTAAGCCCAGATTGACCCAATATGGAGGAGGGTGGTACGCTGGCCCTTTTTAACTCGAAATAGAGGTGGATTGTGAAAGCTGTATTATTGGGTGTAGTTTGCTTGCTGGCCCTGAACGCTCAGGCGCTCGAACCGCGACTCGGAAAAGAGCCGTATTACGTAACTGTAGAGGTTCAGCTGGCTTGTCCGATGAGCGAAGAGCTCGCAGAGTTCGTGAAGTCTGTGCCAGAGAGAAGTGAGAATTCTACAAGCCTTGCCGAGTGGCAAGCTGCTTTCGTAAATAGCATGAATCAACTGATCCGCTTAGTCGAAAGTGGCAAGATGCAGGGCTCTCTTTGGAATGCCAACATCGTCCCATCGGATCTGGTTTCTCAGTGACTTCTGAGAATTTGGGCATTAAGGCCCCCCCTTCCTCGCTTGACCCGATATAAAGGAGAGTGGTATTCTAGGCCTCTTTCAATTAAAACTGGAGTGAATTGTGAAGTATATAGTATTTGGTTTAGCTTGCTTGTTGACGTTGAGTGTTCAGGCTCTCGAGCCACAGCTCGGAAAAGAGCCGTATTACGTAACTGTAGAAGTTAAGCTCGCTTGTCCGATGAGCGAGGAACTCACAGAGTTTGTGAAGTCAATTCCTGAGAGAAGTGAGGATACAATCACCCTTGCGGAGTGGCAGGCTTCTTTTGTAAACAGCATGAATCAACTCGTCCATGTCGTCGAAAGTGGCAAGATGGAACAGGCTCATTGGGCTGCTCATGTCGTCCCATCAGACGAAGTTGAACAGACAGCTGACGGTCAAGTTTCTCAGTAACTTAAGAGATTCAAACCTCGGAGCGTTGCTCCGAGGTTTGTGAGGCAGATTTATCAGTGGACGACGAAAAACTCGCTCGTCTCAAAAGCTTCCGATCACTCTTTCATGGCGCGTTCGACAGAGCGCTTTGCCTCTTTGGCCTTCAAACTCTCTCGCTTGTCGTAGTCCCGTTTGCCTTTGGCAATCGCGATGCGCACTTTGGCGATCCCCTTCTTATTAAAGAAGATGCCGAGGGGGATGACGGTGAGCCCTTTTTCTTGGATCGTGCGGCGGATCCGTTCGATTTCTCGTTTGTGCATGAGGAGTTTGCGGGGGCGCTTTTCTTCGTGGTTGTGGATGTTGCCAAAGGAATAGGGGGCGATGCTGGAATTGATCATCCACATTTCGGCTCCCCTTACGTCGATGTAGGAGTCTTGGAGGGCGCCGCCGTGGTTGCGGAGCGACTTGATCTCGGTGCCGAGGAGGACAATGCCTGCTTCAAAGGTCTCGAAGATCTCATATTCGTGTCGTGCTCTCCGGTTGGAGACTAGGTCTTCCATGGTTTTTTCCTCCAAATGAGCCAGAATAATGGTACGGCTAGGATAGCGACGGTGGGGAAGAGGGGAAGGTTCAGGGCGTGGGCGGCGAGTTTGAGGCCCACTAGGTAGATGAAGGCGTAGGCGATGAGTTCCAGTTGGGGGAGGGTTTTGAGGAGGCGGGCAAAGAGGGTCGCGGCAAAGCGGATGCCGACGAGGCCGATCATCCCTCCGAGGTAGACGATCCAGAGTTTGGAGGGGTTGTTGTCGATGAAGGCAACGCCTGCGAGGATCGAATCAAAGGCAAAGACGAGGTCAAAGAGCTCGATGAGGGCGACGATGCCCCAAAAGGAGCGCGCTTGAGGGGTTGCTTTTGGGGGGGTGTTGCTCCAAAGATGGCGCACGGCGAGGTAGACGAGGTAGATGCCTCCGAGTACTTGGAGCCAGTGGGATTGAAAAAAGAGGGAGGCTCCGAGGAGGGCCCCTGCTCGGAGCAGGAAGGCGGAGGCAATGCCGATGAGAAGCGCTTTTTTGCGCTGCTCTTCAGGGAGGCGGTGGACGATGAGGGCCAAAACGACGGCATTATCTGCGGAAAGGGCGAGTTCAAGGAAGGCGAGAAGAAATACCTTGGGAACGTCGCCTAAGGTAAAGATCTGTTCAAACATCTCTATTCCTCAAAGAAAAAGCGACCAAATGGGGTCACTGCAAAACATTTACGGCCCTCAGAGGTACCGACTGCGACCATCCCCATTT
>CAIVVG010000210.1 GCA_903909295.1 uncultured Chlamydiae bacterium | reverse complement strand
GGGCAGCTAGGTAAGAAGTTCTCAGCGGCGTTAACAACGCATTTCCGGACGAAATACAATCGATCCTCGAGCCCTCCGCAAGGCGGCTCCTGAGATAGCGACTTTCGGATCTTGCCGGAGGAACCCCGGCACGCACATCATCAGCGCTACTGCTCTGCTGGTGTTAGGTTTGTCTATATGCATAGATTTGCCTAGATTTTTTTGAGCGGCAGAGCCCTTTTACAGCTCCAGGAAGGTCGTAAAGCGCCTTCGCAAATAGATCCAGCAGCCGATGCTGATCAGGACAGCGCTTCCCCACACGATCTCTTTGGGCAGGACCCAAAAAGGTGCTAAGGGCTCAGGTGGGGTGCCCCATCTCGCTCCGGGTGGCCAGAACAAAAATTTCACACTTCCTTTCAGGTTGTCTTCCGGAACAAATCCAAAGTCGCGGCTGTCTGCGCTCATGGCGTGATTATCGCCGAGCACAAGATACATTTTCTCAGGGACTTGGATGCCGTATTGGCGGATGAAGGCGGCGTCGATGTCGCCGCTGGGGGTGAGAGGGGGGCCGTTGTCATCAAAGGGGGTATAGGGGTTGACGGCCGTTGCGATGGACTGTTTTTGGTACTCGCGCTGGTAGAAGTGGGTGAGTGAGGGGTCTCCTTTTTGGATGATCGGCGCGCCCATGAGGTAGAGGTCGTGGTTGCGGAAGTAGGCGTAGCGGGAGGGGTGGAGTCTTTGAGTTGCAACGCTGGGGGAGTATTGGGTTGAGAATTGGATGCCGAGGTTGTAGAGGAGCTGTACTTGCTCGGCTGTTTTGGGATAGATGGGGTGTTCTTTTTTCAGCTCTTTAGAGATGCCGGTGAGGAGGATTTCATAAGCGGTCCCATTTTGCATTTCATAGGTGCCATCGGGGACGTTGGGGAGTTTGGGCAGGTAGGCCGAGTTTTGTGTGGGATCTGAGCCGTAGCGGTGGGCTATGCCTCCTTTGACGAGGAAGCGGCAGGTGGTCATGTGGTTTGCAATTTCTGCAATGTGTTTATCGGTAAGGGGTAAGATCGAGGTGCTGTGGGATAGGTCGGGGCGGTAGCGGAGGTATTCGTCGCGGATGAGTTTGGCGCCTTGGAGGGTTGCGTGGTGGTCGAGGGAGAGATAGAGGGGGGCTGGATCCCATTGTTTGGCTTCGTTGGGGGCCATTTGTTCTAGCTGCCTGCGGCTTAGGAGGCGGGCCATAGCGAAGTTTTTAAATCCCCAGAGGTCGCTGTAATTTTTGATGAGGGGGCGGTTTTTTTGGGGGAGCATTTCTCCGCTGACCAGTCCGGCGGAGCCTACGGTGAGTTTGGCGATGGGGATATTCATCTGGCTAAAGAGGACAGAGGTGTAGATGCCCTGCATGGGGTTTGTGGGATCGACTTTTCCATCGAGGTAGATGTAGGGGATGTGTTCGAGCGACTGGAACCACTCTGTGTTGCGGAGCATATCGAGCTCTTCGCCGCGGGAGTTGATGCCGTAGATTTGGCCGCCGTAAAAATAGAGAATGTCTCCGGGTTTGCCGATCAGCCGTTTGACAAACTGCTTTTTCCCGGGGAAGAGGTAAAAATAGACGGTATCGGCGTCGGCGATATCCATGTGTTCGCCGGTGAAGACGACGATGGAGCCTCGCTGTACGAGACTGGGATCAAAATAGAAGTGGGCTGTTTTAAGGGGGACGTTGAGGCCGTAGTCTTCTTTGGTCACAACGAGGAAATCTCCCTCTTTCAGCGTGGGGCGCATCGAGCCGGTGGGGATGGAGTAAAATTCAAACCACATTTGGCGGATGACGACTGCGAGGCAAAGGGCAAAGACAATGGCTCCCACAAAGTCGCGCGTCCGATCCCAAACGGTGCGGGTCATCCATTTTTGGGCGCTCTGTTGAACCTGGTGGGCGAACTGATCGGCTTCATGGGGTTGTTTGTTTTTGATCGCCGTATGGAGCTCTTGGAGTTGTGTTTTCAACACCTCTTTTGCATCGGGTCCCAAATTTTTTCGTTTCCGCAGATAATAGCGGTGGACGTAGCGGAAGATTTTTTTGCAGCGGCTCAATGAATAGGCATTTTTGATTTTTTTAAGGATCATTGGTCGGACCAGGTGAAGGGTTTTAGAAATTCGGTGTAGGCTTCGCTGTGTCCGGTGGGAACGACGAGCCAGGTGTAGCGATGTTCAGGGGTGAGGGTTTGGTTGAGGGCTTCCTCCTCGACTTCGAGGGTCACCAATTCTCCCTCTCCTCTCATAATGGAATGGACCAACGGGTAAAACTGTTTTTCTTTTTCTGTCACGTCGATCGCAAAAAGATCAAACTGGCGATAGTAGAGGGGGCTTTTCAGAGTGAGTTTGAATCCTCGCTCTGTTTTTTGGGGCGCTGAGGCAAACTGGGGAACGCGGCGCGGGATCGAGCGGTGAGGAGAGGGAAGGTTTTTTCCGGCGTCGACGGTTCTCACATTGCCCGTTGCGTGGGTTGTGTCGATCTGAACCCAATAGGGGAGGGGGAAGTGGATCTCTTCATCGAAATAGACGGAGACCTTTTTGGCGGCCAGTTCAGAGCCATCTTGGGGCCAGAGCCCTTCAAAGACAGAGAAGTGGGGCTTGTCGATCGTTTTCCCTTCAAAGATGAGGGTCGGGGCCCAGACTTTTCGGTGGTCGCTTTCCCCGTCGAATGGGGGGGGGCCAATTTTTTTTCGGGAAGAGTCCCCTATCCGCTGGAGAGGGAGCTGCAAAATGGTGGCGAGGAGACTCTCTTGCTTGGAGAGTTGGACCCAGGCCGAGCGGGAAAAGGAGTAACACTCGAGGATATTGCCGGTGGTGGGGTCAATTTCGGTCATGGACCAAGAACTGTGGCCAGGGGCCCTGGCTTTGATCCAATCGGACCAAGAAGGGGGGCTTTTGGGGAGATTTTGAGTGGGGATAGAGATCTCTTCAAACACAATAGAGTGGGGGTGAACCGAGCGGACGGCGAGCAGGGTCGTTGTCTTGCCCGCTTCTGTGACGATGTAGTCGCCGCTCTTGGCTTTTGCTAATCGGTCCTTGAGGTGGAACTCGTTAGTAAAAGCCGCGCAGGTGATCAGGAGGAGAGCACATAACCATTTTTTCACATCGGCCATTCTAATCGACCCGTATTTAATAGACTAGATTTATTCGATGCGCTATGGGAAGTTTTATGAAGCGGTTCTTTTTCTGCACAGCGACTTTTTTTTGTCTGATTTCTTCAGCGGTGGCCCTTTCAGCGGGCAGCATGCCCACAGAGGAGCAAGTGGCTCATATCGATCGGCAAATTGAGGAGCTCCGAGATGTGAAGCGGGGTTATGAGGGGAGGGCCCTTTGGCATGAGAACTTGGCTGAATACCAGCAGTTTGAGAGTAGAAACTACCTCGAGACACGCCGCCATATCGAGCTCGCTCATGAGAATCGAGAAAAGGCGGCCTTCATTCAAAGGAAGATCGACCGCCTAGAGAGCCGGAAGCAACTGCTCTTAAAAGAAGAGCAGTCTTAGAGGGTGCTTGCAAACACCCTCTTAAGCGGAGCGCGCTTGGTACTCGACTCGGATTTCCGGGAACCCGGGGATCGGCAGGACGAGGGAAGCGCTGAACGATTCCAAAGCATTGTAGAGAATCTTAGGGTTTAGAGCTACTCTTTTTGTGGGAGCGCCAGACGAACAAGGCGACGACTCCGCCCCCGACGAAGAGGAGGGGAACGGCTAGGGCGTAGAGGTACTCGGTGGCGAGGGCTACCAGCCAGGCGAAGATGGCGAGGGTCACTCCGATGCCCAGAAAAGTTGTGTCGATGTAGATACCGGCTAAAAAGACGGCTTGGGAGAGGAGGGTGAGGACGAAGAGCGATGCGATGAGCCGTCCCAAAAGGCCTTGCTCTACAAATACGGAGACGAGAACTACTGAGGCGCCAAGGGTGGCCCAGTGGAGGAGTTCGTGCCAAATGCTCACCAGGCTCAAGGAGTGTTCTTTGCGGCGCAAATACCAGCTCAGCCAGAGGGCCAACAAGGTATAGATGGGGACGACCCAGAGCCAGTAATTCCAGCCGCCGGTACTTTTTACGTCTGTGATCACTAGGCCGATGAAGGCCAAGATGAGCATCGCAAGACCGACGAAGAGGCGCGCTCGCCACGGATGAAGTCCTATCATAGTTTTTCTTGTAACCAATCTGCACAAAAACCACAATCTAAGTATATGTGGTGGTTGCCGATTTTTGCATTTACGGGTCTGGTTCTCGGAGTGATAGCCCGTTTTATCTTTCATCAACCCGCGGCGGGAGAGATGATTTGGTTCGCAACGCTCCTTATTGGCGGAGCCCCGATCGTCTTGCAGACCATCCGGGGGATGCTCAAGGGGGTGTTTGCTTCTGATATCGTTGCTCTTCTCGCGATTGTGACGGCTGCTCTTTTGGGGCAAGCGTTTGCGGGGGCCGTTGTGGTGTTGATGCAGTCGGGGGGTGAAGCCATTGAGAACTACGGCCTCAAGAAAGCGACCTCTTCTCTGGAGCACCTTCTCGCAAGGGCCCCTAAAAGAGCGCGGCGCAAAAGAAACGAGCAGCTCGAAGAGATCGACGTGAGCGATGTGCAGATTGGAGATATCCTCATTGTCCGTCCCGGAGACCTCATTCCCGTCGATGGGACGATTGTTTCTGGGGTGGCTGAGATCGATGCCTCTGCGATCACGGGAGAGCCGCTCACTCATAGCAGGCGGCAAGGGGAATCCCTACTCAGCGGAAGTGTCAATATCACTGGCGCAATTGAGATGCGCGCAGATAAACTGGCGCAAGATAGCCAGTACAATAAGATCGTGCTGCTCGTGAAAAAGGCGCAAGAAGAAAAGGCTCCCATCCAGCGGCTCGCCGATCGGTACGCGATCTACTTTACGCCCCTCACTTTGGTCATGGGGCTGCTCGGCTTTTTGTGGACTCATGAAGCAACTACGTTCCTCGCAGTTCTTGTCGTGGCGACTCCCTGTCCGCTGATTTTGGCAACGCCTCTCGCTGTTTTGGGGGGGATCAATCGCGCCGCTAATGGAGGGATCATTGTCAAAGGAGGGGGTGCGCTCGAACAGGTTGCCTCGGCTCAGGCGGTGCTCTTTGATAAAACGGGGACGCTCACTTTTGGGGTTCCTCGTGTGGAGACGGTGGTGGGGGATGAGACGCTCTATTACGCGGCTTCTTTAGATCAACTCTCCTCCCACTCCGTCGCCAAGGCGATTGTGGCCCATGCGCTGTCTCAAAACATCAAACTCTCTTTGCCGACCGAGTTTCAGGAGTTTCCTGGAAGGGGAGTGTCGGGTAAGGTCGATGGAACACTCGTCCGGGTCGGTTCTTTGCGCTGGATCGAACAGGGAGTAGATCCAGCTGTTCGAGAGTTAGATCCCATTGTGGTCTCAGGGCATGGCTACCTGCTGGTCTCTGACCTAATGCGCCCCAATGTACCGAGCCTGATCCGAACACTCTACAAGCTAGGCGTTAAGGAGGTGTCGCTGATCACAGGCGATGGAGAAAAAAACGCCTCTGCGATCGCTCGCCAAGCGGGCATTGCGAAATTCGCCTATAACCTTCTTCCCGAGGACAAGGTCCGTTTTGTGGAAGAGGTTCGAAAAATCTATGATCCCGTCATCATGGTGGGGGATGGGATCAACGACGCTCCCGCCCTTGCATCGGCCACGGTCGGCATTGCGATGGGAGCTCATGGCACAGCCATCTCTGCCGAAGCGGCTGATCTCATCCTCCTCGTCGATGACGTGGAAAAAGTGGCTGAGGCCATCGCCATAGGAAAACACATGTTGAAGATCGCAAAACAGAGCATCTTCATCGGCATGGGACTGAGTTTTTGCTTGATGGTCGTCGCCGCTTGGGGATATATCCTCCCCGCAGTGGGAGCTGGCCTCCAAGAAATCATCGACGTCGCCGTTATTCTCAACGCTCTCCGTTCCCGAGAGCTCCCTTCCAGCGCCCTACAGACCCTGCAAGAGCAATGAAGCGGTACGTGTCGAGCATCTGGAATAGGGAACGGCCTCTTCCCAGTTTTTCTAGCACCTCTTCCATCGAATTATAGCGGCTGTAGGAACAAAATTCCCACTGGAGAAGGGTCGCTGTTTCTTCGACCAATCCTTGCGCCTGTATTTCCTTGAAGAGAGCAGGCACGTCTGCTTTTGGGGATTCTGTTTGCACAATCAGTAGATGACGCCCTGAATCCTGTAATTCAGTAAAGTGGGTCAAATTCATCAGGCGGGTCGTTCCTGGAATGGGACAAGTAGAATAGGAAAAACGGGGCTTTGAAGGATCTTCGATCAGGAGATAAAAATGGTTGAATGTCTGCTCTACAAAATCAGAGAGAGGG
>CAIVVG010000209.1 GCA_903909295.1 uncultured Chlamydiae bacterium | reverse complement strand
TGACAACAAATGTAGGGAGATTTCGTTGCTAGAACCACGACTTTCTCAAAGCATTCAGCAGAATCGCGATTCACTCATTGATGGATTTAGGGCTTCTTTAGTGGCGCTCAAGTCTGGGATTCACGATTGGGTTGAGGCTGGCAAGGTTCGGTGGCGGTATACGATTTGGAGGCTGCCGGAAACGCACAATGAAATCGTGTGGCATAGGGGCGAAAGGCGACTCAAGAAGAATGTTATGTCCATGCAATGGCGCCAAGAGGAATTGGGCTTTGATTTTTCCGACCCTCTTGCCAATCTTACAACGACTAGAGAGGCAGTTGAACGCGTTGTGGGGCCCGTATTGCGTTATATGTGCAATGTGGCAACAGCCCACTCAGCTGAAGTCGCAGTGTTATTATTGACCGCAGTGACGAAGGCGCAGCTGGAGATGTCGCAGAGGATAACGCCAAATGATGTCCCCTTTCTCTGTCCTCCTTTCAACACAAACTAATTTGCACTGTAAAGACGCTTCCTTGATGCATTTCAGAGGTAGCGGAAATCGACCAGCCGTGTTTCTCCACCACGGTCTTTACAATCGAGAGACCCAGTCCCGATCCCCCTGACTTGCGAGACCGCGCTTTATCGACGGTGTAAAAACGGCCAAAAATGTGGGGTAAGTCCTGAGGGGGGATGCCGATTCCCCGGTCAGCCACCCGAAGGGCAATGCCCCCCTCACACTCCTGAAGAGAGAGGGAGATCTCTGCGGGCGCTGGTGAATAGCGGACCGCGTTTTCTAACAAATTCATAAGGCTCAAGTCGACGAGATCGGGATCTCCCCGCACATAGACCTGAGGGGCATAGGTCGCAAGGACAAGGCGCACCTCAGGATGCGCTGTGAGGAGGAGGTGCTTGCAATTTTCAGCCAAAGAGACGAGCTCGATGGGAACAAAGCGACTCTCAGGGACATTTTCGATATCGGCCAGCGTGAGGAGGCTCTTGATCAGTTTATCGAGCCGCTCGCTGGTGCGAACAATTTTTGTCGCAATCTCGGCAAGCACTTTAGGAGAGAGTTTTGGAAAGTCGCTGAGCGTCTCAGCAAACCCACGGAGCACCGTGATCGGAGTGCGCAGTTCGTGGGAGGCATTTGCAATGAAATCCTTTCCCATTTCAACAATTTTGCGATCCGCAGTCTTATCTTGGAGCACTAAGATAGCCCCACTTTGATGGACGAGCGGAGCGGAGGTGAGTTCCAAATAGCGAAGCCCCTTTTCCGTCCAACTCTCCGTCGTCCTCTCCGCCGTCTGGAGCGCCTGCAGGACGAGTTCGTGGCATTTTTCCTCCAGACCCGATGCTCCGAGCGTTTTTCCCCGTTCCACCGAGAGCATCTGCGTCGCAACCCGGTTGGCAAACGTCACCTTTGCTGTTGGGTCAAATGCAATGACTCCCTCACCGAGCGAGTCGAGGATCCCCTCCGTCTCTTTTTGCTGATTGACCGCGGTATCGAGCTGTTTTTGGACCCGCTGATTGAGCGAGTTGAGCGTCGAGGCCAGTTTCGAAAACTCCCCCTCGTTCAGCACGATCCGAGGCAAAAGCGCCTCTTCCTGATAAGGGGTAATTGCATCGAAGATCTGTTGCAGAGGGCGGCTTACCCGCCGGATCAGGATCCAATTGACCAGCCCGTAGAGGAGAAATAAGAACCATCCAGTCGCTCTGACAAAGGGGGTAATCGCAGCGAAAAAAAGGACGAAACAGCCCACGCTGTTGATGAGGATTTTTTTGCGAAACTCAAGCATGGAGGATTTTGGCTCCGTTTGCCGTTAGGAGTACCATCTCCTCAAAACGAACCCCTCCCAACCCCGGCTGATAGAGCCCCGGCTCAATGGTGAAGATCATCCCCTCTTCGAGAAGGTCTTTGCTGTCCAAGCGGAGCGCCGGATACTCATGCGTCTCGAGGCCCACTCCATGTCCGAGCGAGTGGATGAATAATTTCTCCACCCCCGCCGCCTGGAATACCCTCTTCGCCGCTAAATCCAGCTCCTTGGCCTCCACTCCCGGACGCGCAGCCCGAAAAGCTGCCCAAAATGCCTCCTCCACCAGCTCCTGAAAACGGAAGAGCTCCGGATCGGGCGTCCCAAAAAACACAGTCCGCGTCAGATCCCCCCGATAGCCATCGACAATCGCTCCGACATCGATCAAGACGACCTGGTTTTGCTGCAGCCTACTCGAGCCCGCGCGATAGTGTGGGTAAGCGCTCTTTTCTCCAAAGGCGATGATCGGATCGAACGAGAGCCCCGACGCCCCCTGCTTGCGGCAAAAGAACTCGAACTGGAAAGCGAGCTCCTTTTCTGTCACTCCCTCGGCGAGCAAGTGCTTTACATGTTCGATCCCAGAAAGGGTCAAACGGGCCGCTCTTCGGAGTGCCTCTGTTTCTTTTGGGTCTTTGACCGCTCTGAGGTGTTTTAATAAACGGGGCTGAGGGACCCACTCGACATCGGGAAATTCTTTTTTTAACCCCAAAACAGCGTCGTACGAAGTGAGCGCGCTATCAAAAAACACTCTTTTAGGAACGGGTCTTTTTTCTTCCAACGGCTTGACGGGAATAGCCAGGGCCTCTTGCGCCGCGGCCAAGTAGCGCCCGTCCACAGAGAGATAAGTCTCCTCCCCCACCCACAAGCGCCCACGCGACAAAGAGAGCCCCGTGAGATACAAGAGATCGACCGGGCTTTCAATCAGAGCCGTTCCCTCAATGCTTTTCTGTAACCGACTTAACCTCTGATCCATTTTTCGCAAAGCCCCTCTGTTACGACCACCCAAATCGGCTGTCCCAAAGGATCATAGCGCGTATCGTCACATCGCTGCAACTGGCGCCAAACCAAGGCCGCCTCATCCATCGAGTAACTGAGCTTCCGGCCCCGGCAAAAGCGGCTGGCCAAAGCGCGCAGCTCCGTCCCCCTTTTCCACTCAGCAAAGAACCGAGGAAAATCGTCTAGGTGAGGGGGAAGCGCATCGATACTCAACGTCCGCGGCCCCAAAAAGCGGCACTCCACCCCCAACTGACCTAGTTTTTCAGCCCACTCCTCCCCCTGCAGCGCTTCGTCCCGAGAAAGTTCCACCGTCAGCGGAAGCAATAGACTCTGAGCCACACCCTTCTCTTTGCGGAGCCCCTCAAAGAGCACCCGCGCTTGCGCTCCCCTCAAGTCGACCAACAAGAGCTCCTCCCTCTCCACCCACAAAAAAGGGCCCCGCACAGCCAATAGCCGGTCAGAGAACACCACTGGAAGAGGCATCTCCTCCACTGCGGGCGCCTCAAAGACCGGCCGCTCCTCAAATTTCCACTGAATCGGAGGCGGCTCGAAATAGACCGGCTCCGGCAACGACGGAATCACAAACGCAGACGACACCGCCTTTTCGAAAAAGCGAAAAACCAGCCCCTCATCTCGGAAACGGACCTCCCGCTTCTGCGGGTGAACATTGACATCGACCGTATCCGGAGGAATGTCCAAAAAGAGGACAAATGAAGGATGGTCTTTTTCCCCCATCCTCGTTCCGAAACCCTGCTTGACCGCCCGAGAAACGAGCGGAGAGAAAATCGGCCGCCGATTGAGATACAGGTGTTGCCCCGTCCGATTCCCCTGCGGCGCCGATAAAGAACCCCAAATGCGAACAGCCCCCTGAGTAAATTGCACCTCGTGCTCCTGCGGCCCCAAAAGCTCCCGAGCCCGCTCCTTCCAATCGGGAGTGGCCTCCAGACGAAACTTCCCCGTCAGCGCAAACCCGATCTCCGGCGACGCCAAAGCGAGCGCCTCCACTACACGCCGCACCTGAGCCGCGTTGGCCGAATGGCTCTTTTGAAATTTCTTGCGCGCAGGAGTGTTAAAAAACAGGTCCCGAATCTCGATCGTCGTCCCCCGATTGCGCGCACATGGTTCCACCGTCTGGACAACGCCCCCCTCAGCCACAATCCGCGTCGCCTCCACCCCATTCGACGTCCTGATCTCCAAACGGCTCACCGAAGCGATCGACGCCAGAGCCTCCCCCCGAAATCCCATCGTCAGCAGCGTCTCGAGATCCTCCAAGCGGCGAATCTTAGACGTCGCATGCCGCTCCAAGCAGAGGAGCGCATCCTCGCGCCCCATCCCCACTCCGTCATCCTCAATCCGGATCAGCTCCCCCTCAAAGGTCACCTCAATCTGCCGCGCCTCGGCATCGCGACTATTTTCGATGAGTTCCTTCACTACGGAAGCCGCATTCTCAACGACCTCCCCCGCAGCGATCTGGTTGATGACAATCTCAGGTAAACGGACAATTTGCGCACACATGGGCTCAGTATACAGGGAGAGTGGATTATTAAGAAAAGGACCCGTTAAAAGAGACGATCAATCCATGTGAAGAAATTATCTTAAGAGTCTAAATCATCAGGGGGAGCTCATCGGGCCTTGGGCTTCTGATTTTGGAGATCCCCGGTCTAGGTCCATTAGTCGATTGCTCGGATTTATTTTCTTTTATGTGCGGAGTTGCTATTTTTTTTGAAACTTCCAGGCTCCTTTTTCTTTTTATCCGTTTGGTAAAATGTTAGTCCGTAATCCTCATATTCTTTATTCCAAAGGCATTCGATTGTAAAGTTCATGTCCGGGAACTCTTTCTTCAGCTTCGTTTTCCATATTTCGGCAAGCACGTTAGTAAAAGCAATTGATTTCTCTTCCTTGTTGGGTATCTCAGAAAAAAACTCATCAACTGTAAATAAATTGATCCAATATTCAGGATGAGGGCCAGTAAATGTCTGAAAAAGCAAACAAGGCTTCGGCATCAATTTTTTTATCCACTTTCTTTATGCTGAAGATGCGGGTTTGTACGATATTATATCTGAGGGGCCAACCGCTAATACATAACGATTTGGTGTGAAGAGCAACCAATGTTCATTTTCTTGGGTATTAGTATTAAAAATTGTTATAGAAAACTTCTTATCAAAGTGAATGATGACGTCAAGTGATGAATTGAGAAACTTATACTTGATCAGTGTTTGGTCTCCTATTTCATTTAGTTTGCTCTCAATGAGTTCTCTAGGGTCGCTGCTGCCAATAAAAGGAGTATTTGCACGATTAATTCTCCAGGAACACACATAGATCCAGAGGTGCCATTCTCCTCGTTCAGAAGTTCTTATCCCTTTCTTTGTTTTTAACTTAGTTTTAATCGTTTTGCCAAAATCCATGGTTAAAAAACTTCCATAACCTAACTTGAGATTACGCATTTTTAGACCAATTAGACTGTCGAACGACGCCCTGAGAATGTCTTTGTTATTTTTCATGCTGCGTTTGTGGACCTTTGTTGATTCTTCACTCGAATAAACCTATTCCCTCATCTATTGAATCAGGAAGGCGGGTGTTTTTCTGTCAGGCCGAGCAGAAAAGTCAGTCGCTTCACGTTACACCTCTTAAGAAAAAGAGGGCCCCAGTAAAACACAGTAGAAATTTTTTAAGCAACAGGTTATTTTTCAGCGATGAGTGTCTAAAATATAGCAACGGTAAACAGCACCTACACCAGTTCTGCAAACGGGAGCTACATAAAACCCTCCGATTCCAAAGCCCAGTATAATGAAAATGGAGTTCTCGGGTACACTGCCTTGTATGCGTTGGCTCTTTTTGTTTTTTACATTCCCCTTGTTTGGCGCCTACATCGGCAACCCGGCCGAGCCAGCCCTCATGAATACAGGTTTTTTCTCTGCCCAATACCCCTTCTTCAAATTCACCAGCGGCTATGTGGGGGACTATATTTCCGATAAGCGGTATGAGGCGCGCCAAACCGATCCGAACTTTGATCCGAACCAAACCTTTCGCCACTTCGGCCTCCATTCGCAGCTCGCCAGCCTGTCGCTCATCATCGTAGAGCGGCTCGAGCTATTTGGCATGGCCGGAGGCTCTAAAGAACACGCCGACTGGCATAAGCAGCCGGCGCTCGCGGATGCGGCAGCCACGATGTTCGACTTTGAGAGCAATTACCACTTTTCGTGGAGCACCGGGGGCAAGGTCATCTTGCTTCAGTGGGGGAGCATTTTCTTAAGTGGCGATTTTACTTATTTTGCGGTCCCCTCATCTCATAAGTCCTACTTCAAGTTTTTCAATAAGCTCAATCTGAACCTCGAGAACGCCCCCGAGCAAAAGTTTGGCTTGAACGAGTGGCAAACGAGTCTGGCCCTCTCTGCCCGCATCTACTTCATCTCCCCCTACGCCGGGATCGACTACCTCCACTCTCACCTCAAAGTGCAACCGGGACCCCAGGTCAAAACCATCAACTACTACAATGAACAGAGTTTTGGCTACTTTTACGGACTCACCCTCTCCATTACAGGTCGCTTCCACTTCAACATCGAAAGACGGGTCCGCAGTGAATTTGCCTACGGTTTTTCTGCAATTGCTGTATTCTGAGGGTATATTGTATGGATGAACACCCCCACGCGCTCCAGATTATCCACACTCTGAATCACGCCGGCTTCATCGCCTATTATGCGGGCGGCTGGGTGCGCGACTTCCTCTTAAAACACCCCTCCGATGACATCGACATTGCGACCAATGCCCCTCCCGAGACCATTCAAGCACTCTTCCCCCACACGATCCCGGTCGGCATCGCATTTGGCATCGTCATCGTCGTGATTGAGGGGCGCCAATTTGAAGTGGCCACCTTCCGACAAGATCTCGACTACCATGATGGGAGGCGTCCCTCTCGGATCGAATTTGCGACCGCGGTCGAAGATGCTCGGCGCCGCGATTTCACCATCAACGGGATGTTCTACGACCCCCTCACGGAACAGATCTTCGACTACGTCCACGGCAAGGAGGACCTCGCAGCGAAAATCATCCGCGCGATCGGCAACCCCCACCAACGGATCCGAGAAGACCGCCTCCGAATGATCCGCGCCATCCGCCTCTCGTGCCGCTTTGGGTTTGCGATTGAGTCCGCCACAGCCGCCGCGATCCGCGCGCACGCCCAAGAGCTGTTCCCCGCTGTCGCCATCGAGCGCATTTGGCAAGAACTCACCAAGGGGCACGCCTTCGGAAAACTCTTCCCCATGCTGATGGGCCTCCATGAGTTCGGTCTCCTCGAGGCCATTTTCCCCGAGCTCAATATTGAGGGGCTGTCTGTTATTGAGGAGTACCCGCAGGAGGCCCCCGTCATCGCATCGCTCCTTCCTCTTTTTCCCCACAGTACCCTTCCCCAACAGATCGCGCTGTGCCAAAAACTCAAGCTCTCCAAACTCGACCAGCAGTTTGTCACTTTTTTGTATGCGGTGCGCCATGAAGTCCCTCGGGACCTCTTTGAATGGGCCCACCTCTACGCAAACCCCTTCGCTGAGGTTGCTGTGCAAATCAGCGCAGCTCATGAGCCCAAGAGCCAGAAAGGGGCGTTCTTGGCCGAGCACGAGAAACGGCGCACCCTCCTGGCCCGCTCCATCGAGCGGATTGAGCAGCGCAACCCAGTCGTCAAGTCCGCAGACCTGGCAAACGCCGGGATTGCGCCAGGTAAAGAGATGGGAAGGTTATTGCTCGAAGCGGAAAAAATCTCGATCAATGAGCAGATTCATGAGCCTGGACTTATTTTACAAAAGATACTGCGTCGATAGGGCATAACTCGTACTGCGCCCTTTTTCAATGAGGTCGCGGATGTCTCGATGGGCCGTATCTTGGGAGCACTTTGCAATTTGCGCCCATTTGGACGAAGTCAGCTTCCCGGAAAATCCCTCGACCAATCGATGAATCAATTTTTTCTGTCGCTCGTTAAGAGCTATTCTCCGCATGGAATGCAAGTCATTGATTACTAGGGAAATAAAAAATCCCCGCGAGAGGCGGGGATTTTGCGCAAAAAAGAGAAAGCGAGCAATTACTATTGCTGAGCTTGTTGTTGCTGATGAGCAGCACCGGCAGCAGACTTACGTCTACGGCGAGTTTTTCTCTTAGTTGCTACTTTTCTTTTTGAGTGTTTTTTTACTGCTTTTCTTTTGTGTGATTTCTTAGCAGCTTTTCTTTTTGTTGCTTTTCTTTTACGCACAGCCATGATTTCCTCCTATTGTTGTGCTTAACTCTCCGATTGCAACATTGAGAATTTATTTGCAACGACAAATCAACAAAGTCATGTCATCATGCTGCGGAATACTTTGTGCAAAGAGTTCCACTTCCTCGAGGAGAAAGTCGACTATTTGGGCGGGCTTTTCTTTTTTTTTGCGAAATAAAAATTCTGTGAATCTTTGTTTTCCGAACAACTGATTATCGGGATCGTGAGCTTCCGTAATTCCGTCGGTATATAAACATAAAAGATCGCCCTCTGCCAGGACTACTTCTTTTATCGAGACCGCATCGAGCTGCTGAGCGCCCACGGAAATCCCTCCCGTTGTCAATTCATGCAAGTGCCCTCCCTGCAGTAAAAAGGCAGGAGGGTGCCCTTGAGAACAGTACCGCAGCTTTTTCCCTTTCGGATCATACAACCCAATCCACAAGGTGGCAAACATACTGGTGTGCTGCGCATCGAGCCAAAAGAGGTCGTTAGCGCGGATCACAATTGCTTGGAGGTCGGAGGTCATGTTGGCAAGTGTCCGAATGGCGCTGCGCAATCCGAGCGCGTGCAAACAGGCCGAAACCCCTTTTCCTGCGACATCTGCGATGACGATGAGGAGTTCTCCTTGCGGAGTGACAAAAAGGTCGTAGAAATCGCCACTGACCTCTTTGGCGGGCAAGTATCCAGGAGCAATGAGGAGCCCCGCATCTTCTGGAATGTGAGTGGGGAGTAGATTTTTTTGGATCTCGTGTCCGATCCGGAGCTCTTCCGCAAGCCGCTCTTTGAGCAATCGCTCTTTTTCTGCTTCTCTCTGATGATGGAGCAGTTGATCGAGCGTCTCATTGAATTGCTCTCCCAGCTGATTGATCTCAAAACCCATCCAATCGGGTTGGTAGCGAGCGTGGATCGCCCCCTCAGATACCCGCTCTAACGTAGTACAGAGTCTTCGCATCGGACGGCTGATGCGGCGCGTGAGCCAAATCACAGCTCCGCCACCCAAAACTCCTACACAAAAAAGGAGCGTGCCCAATCGGTAAAAAAAGTCGCTGTGGTGCCAAGAGCGGATGAAAGAGTGGGGCAAAGAAGCGGTCAAATGCAGAGGGGTGTTGGGAATCGGCACTTCCACCGACAAACCCTGAACCGACATTTCCTTTTCAGAAATG
>CAIVVG010000208.1 GCA_903909295.1 uncultured Chlamydiae bacterium | reverse complement strand
ATAGAGGGCCAATTCGGGGCCAGACAGCGATTCCATTGCCTCTTTTTCGAGTGCTGGCCGCACCTGTGCCTCATAAATCGCAGTCCACAGCTTCGGGAATTTCTCACATTGAATGCGAGAGCCATTTTCCAGCTCCAATTGAGCAAATAAAAGAGCTCCGATTTGTGCAATCTGCTCATCTGCTGTCAAAGCGACAAATTTCTTCGCCATTGCCGCAGAAGAATTATAATTATTAGAAACTATTCCCATAAGCACCCCTGTTATTTTTCGCACGCCAATTATACACAAACAGAAATTAAACGCAAATTAAAGTTAAAACTATCATGGCTCATTTTCCACTTGTCATTTTGACGAGTGATCGTTCAAAGATGGGGCTCTTTGATGCCCCGAAAATTCCAAGCCGATGATCGAGTCCGGTATAATACTAGGATTGATTGAAGCTTCTATGCCTTCTTGCCCCTCGGTCATTTCAGCACTGATTTTGGATCAGGCGAAGCCGGCACTTAAAATCAGGGCGCCTCGTTAAGGCTGGCATTATCCAGCTCGTCTTCAACTAAAAAAAATCCCCAAAACGTTCATAATAAACATGTTGAATTAGTTATAAGTTCCTATGACTTTCCTTAAATCAAGAAGTTTTGTTCCCCTTTTTCTCCTTTGGCGCAACGACGCTGTTGCCCTATATGACAGACTTCTTTTACCATGATCTTCATGCGCTATTCTGACTTTGAAGAAGACTTCCACTCAAAAGACCGCAAGCAAGGGCGTAAAGATCGCAAACTGGCTCAGCTAGGCGACCGCTCCAAGTTCAAGAAAACAGACCTGACCGCAAAAGTGGCTGAGATCCTCGACCCCCACCTAAAACGGGGTAGGGTCATTGCGATTACGGGGGAAGGGAGTTGGGTCGACTGCGAGGGGGTGACCTATCTTTGCTCTCTCAGAGGACAGCTCAAAAAAGAGGTCATGCGGATCAAAAATTTGCTCGCGGTCGGCGACTTCGTCCGTTTTGACCCCGCAGGAGAGGGAGAGGGGACCATCATTCAAATCGAGGAGCGCTACTCGGTCCTCGCGAGAACCGATATCACCGGCAGGAAAGAGCAGCTCATCGCCACCAACATCGACCAAGTCATCATCATCGCCTCCTTTGTCAATCCCCCTCTCAAGCCCGCCCTCATCGACCGCTATCTCATCGCAGCGGAGAAAGGAAACCTCCACCCGATCCTCATCATCAACAAGGTGGATCTTTTGAGTGATGCCTCGCAAGAAGAGCAGGCGCGGTTTCGAGAGTTTTTGAGTGTGTATGAGCTCCTCGGATTCCCGATTTTGTCCTTGAGCACGAAAACGGGAGCGGGCATTGAAGCGCTCCACTCTCTTCTCGTGGGTAAAACCTCCGTTTTTTCCGGCCAATCGGGCGTAGGAAAATCCTCTTTGCTCAACTCCTGTTTTGGACTGCAGCTCAAGACAGGGCCTATGGATCAAAAGACAGCCAAAGGGACCCACACGACCACCACGGCTCGCCTGATCCCCCTTCCCGGCGGCGGCTACTGCGTCGATACGCCCGGCATCCGCAGTTTTGGAGTCTGGAGCTTACAGAAAGAAGATGTATTGGCCCACTTCACCGATATCGCTGCCTTTGCCACTGACTGCCGCTACAAAGACTGCGCGCACCGCAAAGAACCCGATTGCGCTGTCCAAAAAGCGCTGGAAGAAGGGAACCTCTCCCAGTTGCGGTATGAATCGTACTCTTCCCTCCTCGATGAAGCGACCGGAGGCATTGACAATCGAACCAAACGGAAACAGGAACCTGAAACATGAGTCTCATCCAATCGTGCCACGCCCTTGAAATCCTCGATTCCCGAGGCAACCCCACCCTCAAAGTGACCGTGCGGACAGCGGATGGCGCTGTAGGGTCCGCTGCCGTCCCCTCAGGCGCCTCAACCGGCGAGCATGAAGCGGTCGAACTGCGCGACGGAGACCCCAAACGTTACGGCGGCAAGGGCGTTCTCAAAGCAATCGCCCACGTCAACGGCCCTTTAAACAAACTCGTGCAGGGCCAATCGGTCTTTGAGCAAAAGGCGATCGATTGCGCAATGATTGAGCTCGATGGCACTCCCAACAAAAGCCACCTCGGCGCCAATGCGATCCTCGGCGTTTCCTTAGCCGTCGCCCACGCCGCAGCCCATGCCCGCAAAGAGCCCCTCTACCGCTACCTCGGCGGCAGCGAGGCAACGTCGCTCCCCTGCCCGATGATGAATATCCTCAATGGCGGCGTCCATGCAGATAACGGCCTCGATTTCCAAGAGTTCCTGATCCGCCCCATTGGCGCATCTTCCCTTAAAGAAGCGATCCGCTGGGGCGCTGAGATCTTCCACGTCCTCAAAACAATCCTGAAACAAAAAGGGCTCTCCACCACTGTCGGAGATGAGGGAGGCTTTGCCCCTCACGTCGGCTCTCATGAAGAAGCGCTCGACCTCATTTGCCAAGCGATCCAAGCGGCCGGCTTCCGGCCCAAAACAGATGTGACGATCGCCCTCGACCCAGCCGCCTCAGAATTTTACGCACACGGCCTCTACGGAAAGCGCACCACTGAGCAACAAATCGCCTACCTAGCCGAGCTCGTGCGGAACTACCCCATCGACTCCATCGAGGACGGTTTGGCGCAAAATGACTGGAAGGGGTGGGCCGAGCTGACCCGCAAGATGGGCAAAGAGATCCAGCTCATCGGAGATGATTTGTTTGTCACCAACGTGCAGTTCCTACAAAAAGGAATCGAGCAGCATGTAGCGAATGCCATCTTGATCAAAGTCAATCAGATCGGCACCCTCACAGAGACTGTAGAGACAATTGCCCTCGCCAAGAAGCACCACTACAAAACGATTATTTCCCACCGCTCAGGGGAGACCGAAGATACGACGATTGCCGATCTCGCCGTCGCCTACCAAACCGGCCAAATCAAAACAGGCTCCCTCTGCCGCTCCGAGCGGACGGCCAAGTACAATCGCCTCTTAGAAATAGAGAGGGAACTCGGCAACAGAGCTACCTTCATGTAAAGCCGCTTTACATCAGCTCAAGCCTCTTGCCTAAAAATCCCTTTCCGCTTATTTCTACGTCTATGAAGCACACAATTGCTCTCTTCGGCGAAGCGGAAAAAGGGGCTTTTAGGACCCCTCATATCTTAAAGGCCCTGCCTCAGATGTTTGATTATTTGGGGAGTCCCCCACGCGATAGCGAGGGGCTCTTTTTTGCTGTACAGGCTCTTCTCTACACGCGGGAAGTGGTCTTTTTTAGGGTGGAAGAGGAGGGGTTTAGTACGGGAGATTATTTTTCCGGGCTCAAAGTCCTCACAGACCGCGAGCAAATTCGGAAGGTTCACGCCCTTTGTTTACCAGGGGTGGGGAATACCGAGATCCTCGATGCCTTTCAAAACGTGTGCCGCATCCACGATTCTCTGCTCATTACATCGCAGAGGGATCTCTACGACTATCTGACTTCACACTGATGCTGGTTGGACGGGCCAATACTTTGGCTCCCAGAAGGTCGCTTGGATCGCTTGTTCCAATGCTTCAGGGGAGGTTTTGGGAGCGACCCCCTCTTTTTGGGCTTGGAGGCCGATGGCGAGGGCGAGTTTCTTGGCAACCGAGCGGACTTGTTCGGGTTCAGGAAAGAGGCGGTCCTCAGGATGCTGCAAGGCGGGGCTAAGGCCGCTCAACGTTTCAGCTGCGGTAAGGAACATTCCTGGGGTCACCCGAGTGGCTCTGGCGGCGAGGACTGCGAGCCCCATTGCGGGGAAGATGTAGTAGTTATTGCACTGGCCAATTTTATGCACCTTACCGTCCAAGGGGACGTCGGGGAAACGGGTGCCTGTGGCGATCAGTACGTTGCCGTTAGTCCAGCGGACGATGTCTGCGGGATCGGCTTCGCACTGCGAGGTGGGATTGGAGAGGGGGAAGACGATCGGGCGCTTAACGCCTTGCGCCATCTTCCGAATGACCGCTTCATTGAACACGTGAGGGCAGCCGGATACGCCAATCAGGATATCGGGATGGAGCTTGTCTACTACCTCTTCTAAAAAGAGGGGTTTGGTCGGATCGAGTCCTACCGCTTTCACTTTCTCGGGGGATTGGGTATACGGGAGCTGAAAGGAGGCTAAATTGGGCATCCCCTGAATCAGGAGCCCTACTCGGTCGATCATCCAAATGTTGTGTACGTCCACAGCGAGGGAAAGTTGATCGGCGATTCCGGTACCGGCGGAGCCGGCTCCATAGATCACGATCCGTTGTTTTTTCAAATCGCCTCGATTGACTTTGACTGCGGATAAAACGCCGGCAAGGGTCACTGCGGCGGTTCCCTGAATATCATCGTTGAATGTACAGATTTGGTCTTTATACCGATCGAGGAGGGGGCGGGCATTGGCTTTGCTAAAATCTTCCCACTGGATGAGCACTTTGGGATACCGTTTCACAATCGCTTTAACGAACCGATCGACAAATGCTTGGTACTCGGTGCCCTGAATACGGGTGTGCTTCCATCCGATGTACCTCGGATCTTTGAGCCGTTCTGGATTATCGGTCCCCACATCGAGCACGACGGGGAGAGCGATGCCAGGATAGATCCCTCCACAAGCGGTGTAGAGGGAGATTTTTCCGATGGGGATCCCCATTCCACCGACGCCTTGATCGCCTAATCCTAAAATCCTCTCTCCGTCAGTGACGACAATCACCTGTACATCGGAGAGGTCGATGTTGGCGATCATCGCCTCCATTTTGTCTCGGTCTGGGTAGGAGAGAAAGAGGCCGCGCGGTTGCCGATAGATCTCATGGAACTCTTGGCAAGCAAGGCCGACAGTGGGGGTGTAAACGATGGGGAGCATTTCGGCGATATGTGTGACGAGCAGTCGATAAAAGAGAGTTTCATTCCGGTCTTGTAAGCTGCGCAAGTAGATGTGGCGACCAAGATCCGACTGTTTTTTCTTATACGATTCGTAAGCGCGAAACACCTGCTCATCGAGGGTCTCTTCTGCAGCGGGCAAGAGCCCCGTGAGCGCCAAAGCGTCTCTCTCTTCTAAAGTAAAGCAGGTCCCTTTATTGAGAAGCGGGTGGCGCAACAAGTTCTGTCCGCGAAGTTTCGTGCTCAAGGTTCCGTTGTCGATCTTAAAACTAGTCATCGGAGGGCTCCGTCATCTTTTTGGGGTCGGCGTGCCGGTCAAATTCTTCTCCGGTCAGATATTTGAGCTCCAGGCAAGCCGCTCGGAGGCCGATGTTCTTGGTATGGGCGAGATGGGCGATTTTGGCGCACTTGTCATATCCTAAAACGGGGCTGAGCGCAGTGACGAGCATCAAAGAAGAGTGAACATACCGATCGATCTGTGCTCGGTTCACTTCAAGCCCTTCAATACAGTACTTGGTAAACGAGTGGATGGCATCTTTGAGAAGCAGCGCTGAGTGGAGGAAGTTAAAGATTAAAACGGGCTTAAAGACATTCAGTTCAAAGTTCCCTTGCGATCCGGCGATTCCGATGGTCGTATCGTTGCCCATCACCTGCGTTGCGACCATCGTCAGAGCCTCGCATTGGGTCGGGTTGACCTTGCCGGGCATGATGGATGACCCGGGTTCATTTTCGGGTAAAATGAGCTCAGAGAGGCCGCAGCGAGGTCCCGATCCGAGCCACCGGATGTCATTGGCAATCTTCATGAGAGCGCAAGCGGTTGTTTTCAGGGCGCCGTGAGCAAAGACGAGTTCATCGTGAGCGGAGAGAGCAGCAAATTTATTGGGGTGGGCGCGGAAGGGAAGTCCCGTGAGCTCGCAAAGTTTTTTGGCCATTTTGACGCCGAAATCACGAGGGGCGTTGAGCCCCGTTCCGACCGCCGTACCGCCGATGGCCAGATCGTAGAGCCCTTCGAGCCCCTGCTCGATTCTCTTGCAGTTTCGCTCTACGAGCGCGGCATAGCCAGAAAATTCCTGACCTAAAGTCAGGGGGATCGCATCTTGCAGGTGCGTCCGTCCGATTTTCACAATCTCCGCAAACTCTTTTTCCTTTTGGACTAAAGCTTTGCGCAACTCCCTCAAAACAGGTAAAAGACCGGAGTGGAGACTGGTTGCTGCCGCAATGTACATCGCGGTCGGGAAAGTGTCATTGGACGACTGAGAATGATTGACGTCGTCATTGGGGTGAATGGGGGTCTTGCTGCCCCGCTTGCCTCCCGCGAGTTCAATGGCCCGATTGGCAATCACTTCATTGACGTTCATGTTGGTCTGCGTGCCGCTGCCCGTTTGCCACACATGGAGAGGGAACTCCTGATTCAGCTTCCCCGCAATCACCTCATCTGCCGCCTGAACGATCCACTGACATTTTTTCTGATCGAGGTGTCCCACTTCAGCGTTGACTAAAGCGGCCGCTTTCTTCAAGAAGCCAAAAGCATGGATGAGTTCGTGCGGCATGAGATCGCGGCCGATGGAAAAATGGATGAGCGAGCGCACGGTTTGAGCGCCGTAATACCGATCTTGGGGGACCTGGACGGTCCCCATGCTATCACTCTCTTCCCGAAATTTGGCCATGCTCTGGTGTATACAGATTCCCCTCTATATTTTCGAGAGTCTTTAGGACCGCGGTGACTTTTTCCCGAACATCGCTGGGCAACTGTTTGCATTCAAGAACTTTGCGATAATCTCTTAAGGCCGTCTCGTTCATGCCGAGAGCAACCGCCGCATCGGCGTGGATGGCTCGGAATCCATAGTCGTAAAACCAGTCTTCGACGAAGACCACATCGAGGGGGCGCGGTATTTGCAAAGCGAGTTCTGTGAGTGCATAAGCGAGGGCTGCATTCCCCTGAGAGTAGTGGTAATGAGCCAAGTAGCCAAGAGGTTCTGCTCGGTAATTGCGCTCTTGGAATGCGCGGCAAAACTCTCGGGTAATGACCTCCGAAGGGTAGTTCAGACTTTGGTGTAACCTGGCCGCCATGTAAAAGGAGTACCACCGCTCCTCTTCCGCTCCTTGCATCTGGGCCCTTTTTTCATAACTTTTGAGAGCCAGAAGATTTTCTTCTGCATTGATATAACACTGGGCGAGGTAGAAAGCGTAGCGGGTATTATCAGGTTCTTTCTGCAGAGCCTTTTCTAAGACTTGCGCATCCTTGAGGTATTTATTCGGGTCTTTCGAGCGGAATCCGTCTTTGGTATTCGAGACTTTGCAAACTCCATCTAGGCACTGGAGATAATCGACAGATACCCCTGGCGCTGCGAGCCCCTCGTGGATCACTCCGACCCAATCCCAAGCGTACGCCGTATTGACCAAGAGGACACGGATGGAGCGGACGTCGGGCTCCTGTACGATGGAGCAATAATAGGGCTTAGAAAGGGTCTTTTTGTCGATTTTACAATCAAAGCGGAGGAGCTCATCTGCATCGATGAAGAGGAGATAGTCAGCCTTATTTTTTGCCAACTGGAAAGCCTGATTGCGGTTGTGAGCAAAATCCACCCAAGGCCTTTCGTGCAACTCGCCCGGCTTATCCTTCATGAACTTTTTGATCTTCTCTTGAGTGCCATCGGTAGAACCCGTATCGACAATGACCCAATAATCGATCCAATCTTTGCAAGAGTTCAGGCATCTCTCAATGACTTCGCTCTCATTTTTCACAATCATGTTCAGGCAAACGGTCTTTGCCTCGAGAGCGGCCACAAAGAGAAAGAAAATGAACCATCTTGCAGACATATACGTGAGCGGATTATAAAAAGAGGTCGATGTTTCGTCAACTAAAATTGCTTTTTCTGATCTGCGTTAGCTTCGGGTGCTGTGACATGCCACAAACCGTGGCTATTTTTACTCAAGAAAATGGGAATCTAGCGCCTTGGGACCCAGAGAGCGTCCGATCTGGCATCGCCGGCTCGGAAGAAGCGGTCATCTATGTATCGCAGAGCCTCGCAAGGCTCGGTTACCGCGTAACAGTTTTTGGGAACCCACCCAAAAACTCCCCCCATTCTGTCGCCGATGCCAATCCTCGGTTCATTCGTTTCGATCCCGCCCATGTGCCCCGTTTTGATATTGGGATCGTCTGGAGGAATCCCCATAATGGGGTTCTTGTGAAGCAATTTGCGACCAAAGTTTATCTCTGGCCGCATGATACGTGGGTCTTTCCTCTGGAAAAAAAACTCATCGACCTCTACACAGACGTTCTTTGGTTATCCCGGTGGCAAAGGAACCAATGGGCCTCCGTCAACCCTCCGTTTGCCAAATTCACTCATGTCTTTGGAAATGGGGTTCCCCCCGAGCAATTTCACTCCGTGCAGCCCCGAAAAAATCCCTACTCGTGCATTTACGGCTCCAACTACGGAAGGGGACTAGACATTCTCCTCAATTCTTGGTCCACGGTGAAAAAACGGTTCCCCCGCGCCACATTGGATATCTACTACGGTTGGCAACACTGGGGACTCCTCTCTCCTGAAAAAGAGGCCCGCATGCGCAAGCAAATCGCCGATCTCGCTCCATTGGGAGTCACCGATCACGGCCTTGTAGGTCACGAAGAGCTGACCCGAGCTTATGAACGGGCCTCTTTTTGGACCTACCCGTGCACCGATACGGAAACTTTTTGCATCACCGCCCTACGCGCACAACTGGCAGGGGCAGTCCCAGTCGTCTTGAGCAGAGCGGGACTGGATGAAACCGTCCAGCACGGCTACCGCTGCTCAGAGCGCAGTGCGTATCTCCAGACTTTGCTTCAAGCCATGGAGAATGCCGAGCAGTGCTCTCTTGAAGACCGGAAGAAGATGGGAGTCTTTGTGTCCCAAGACTTTTCCTGGGACGTGATCGCTGCCAAGTGGAAAAAGCTATTTTAGTGCCTTTTGGAGGTCTTCGTGTTCAAAGGCAGAGGCCATCCTATCGATTTCCCTTTCATTTCAGTTGAGCTCACTCCAAAATAGGCGCCCACATTGAAAGCCAGATCAATGGAGGCGCTAGGATCGACCAGATCTATCGCTGTAGAAAGTACGCGGGGCTTGATGTCGGTGGGAGTAGGATTGAGGTCATAAGCAGGAGAGAGGATCCAACCGGCGGTATCGGAGTAGAGGAAGGCGTGGTTTCTCAGGTGGTCGTCCACATTCGAAATGAGGATATTCAGGACTGGTGCTTAAACACTTGGACTGAGGGGTTTTAATAATCGCCCAGCCGTTCCCTTCCGATGGTGGTCTCCCCGCCGTGCCCTGGAATGACGCGGGTGTCTGGGGGAAGTTGAGAGAGTCTCTGTAAGCTGCCTGACATTTTTTCCGGCTCCGACGTAGCTAGGGACAAATGGCCAATGGCCCCGCGAAAGACTGTGTCCCCAGAAAACAACACATGCTCATGAGGAAAGTAAAAGCAAACGGCTCCCCGTGCATGCCCCGGCGTATGGATCACTTGAATTTGGAGATGTCCCACGGTAATCTCCTGCCCATCTTCCAGCAGCACATCGGGAACTGTTGGCCTCACCATCACGAGCCCGGGAACATTGTCCGAGCCGGGGTGTTCTACATTCCCTGCATCCAAGCGGTGCACGTAAACAGGAGCCTTGGTAGCCTCTTTGAGGGCGGCTAAATCAACGATATGATCCCAGTGGGAGTGGGTGAGGAGGATTTTTTCGATTTGAAAGCCGTGCTCTTCGGCCTTTTTGATCAGGGCAGGTGCTGAGCCGTTTGCGGGATCGACAACGGCAGCCTTCAGGGTCTCTTTGCAAGCGAAGAGGATGGCGTTCGTCCCGTAGGGGGGGCATGAGAGACGGAATAAAAACATATGCACTGGAGAGGACTTGAACCTCTGACCCCCTGGTTCGTAGCCAGGTACTCTATCCAGCTGAGCTACCAGTGCGTAAGTCCTACATTTTCTAATAAAAGAGCCCTAAAAATCAAGCTCCAAATAATTCTTTAACCCAATTCAGAAGAGAGCCTCGCTCTCTTCGCACCAACTGACCCACCTCTGCGGCAGTCAGACGGCGCACATTGGGGGGCCCCTTTTTCTCCCATGAGGGAACCTTCCAATCAATGGGAAACGGGGGCATGACTTTTTGGTACTTGTAGCCATGAACAAAGTCGGTCCCCTGGAAAGGAGCCTGAAACTCTTTTTGGACCAGCTCGACCCAATTCCGATCGGCCTTGTGCCCCCAAGAGCGGACCTTTTTGAGCATCTCCTCCTCAGTGCGCACCCAGCTGTAGTGGTGCACCAGCGGGAGCCCATCTACGCCGATGACGTGGCGCCGTTTCGGTCCGGGCAGAGAGTGATAGAGCTCGTCGCGCTCCTCTTTGGAGAGGAGCAAACTCGAATCAACGGCCCGTTTTTTGACCAGTACCGCCGAATCTTCCCACTGAAGGGACTGGTTTTCCGGCTCCCGAAAATACCAGTAGTTGGCTAATTTAAGCACCTGGTGCTGCTGGTAATCGCTCGAGTCAAGCCATTCAGCAAAACGGCGCCCGTCGGGAACTTCGTCCGCATCGAGAAAAAGGACCGCTTCTACGTCCTCCTCCAAGGCAGAATACCCAACCAGCCTTGAAAAGCTGTGCCAAAAATGGGCAGGGCCGATTTTTTTCCAGATCCGCTTGGGGATTTTGTGGGGGACAAAGGGGTATTCGATGAAGAGACAATGGGGAAACGCGGCGTAAATCTGCTCGAGCAGGGCCCGATTTTCAGGGGTTCCGTCAAAAAAATGATCACACACGGGAACGATGATTTGGCGAGAAAAGCGCCTCGCTTCCTCGAGGCAGCTCGTGATAAAGCGGCTCTCATTGGAGCAGAAGTTGACAACAGTGGCTATTCGGTGCTGAATCATAAGAGGAGGAGTCTAGCACACTTCTGAAATTTGCGTCT
The DNA here is from genome assembly GCA_903909295.1 of uncultured Chlamydiae bacterium. Lineage (GTDB taxonomy): Bacteria > Chlamydiota > Chlamydiia > Chlamydiales > SM23-39 > CAIVVG01. The sequence goes on along the minus strand of CAIVVG010000208.1, from coordinate 399 downwards.
TCTCTCACCCCTTTTTACAAATTCGCCGGACAAAACAAAAACAAGGGACAAGAAAAAATCAATGTCCTGATATCAAGTCCCAAGTCTCCAAAATTCAATGGCCTGAGAACTTCCGGAGAGCCACCACGCCGTCGTTCTCATTGCCGCCGTCGAAGCTGTCGTTGACACCCACACCGGAAGGGGCGAAGCCCCCAACAACCGAGGGCCAACTGCCATGAGAATAACGTACCAGATCTCTAGAACGAGCGAAGGTCCAGCGACGTTCCATGCCTGTATCATCCCCCAACTGGCGCTCCCCTCTCAATACATGGGGTATCACGACAGCTGTGACTAAATCCAGGAGAGCATTGTCGCGCTCATACCCTGCGCCGGTGGCTGCGTTCACTTTGTCAAGATATT
>CAIVVG010000207.1 GCA_903909295.1 uncultured Chlamydiae bacterium | reverse complement strand
TTGTACCGCTCAAACGCTCTGTCGAGAGGGTTTGAGATGGCGCTCATGAATGCGAGCTGGCAAAAAGACGGGGGCTGGGTCAGGGGCATTCCGTACGAAGTGTTTGGCGGGCTCGAGTTTTCCGAGCGAGGCGAGATCAAAGACCTCCTCGCCTATTTACGGGTGATCTCCAATCCGCTCGACCAAGAGGCGCTCCTCCGCATCATCAACGTTCCGCGCCGCGGCGTATCCGATGCCTTCCTCGATGAATTGACCCAAGAGAACCGGACGACCGCGGTCCCTTTGTGGGATTTGCTCAAACAGGTCGCTGCAGGGACAAAACCGGTCCCCCATCACCCTAAAGGGGTGCAAGGAGCGCGCACCTTCATCAACTTGATCGAGACAGCCGCTCGCAAGGTAGCGGCAGGCGCTCTTTCCGAAACGCTCACCTGGCTCCTCGAGCAGATCAATTACAAAAAGGCCATTGAAGAAGAGGTCAAGAGCGACAAGATGCGCGAGTTCAAGTGGGAAAACGTGCAAGAGTGCGTCAACGGACTTGCTCAGTATGAACAGGAAGCCGGGGCCACTCTGCAACAGTTCATCGGTCAAATGACCCTCGCCCATCCGATGATCCCCAGCAGCGTAAAACAGAGCCAAGAGGACCGGGTCCATCTGATGACCTTTCATAGCGCTAAAGGGCTTGAGTTTCCCGCCTGTTTTCTCGTCGGACTCGAAGATGGGATCTTGCCCCATGAGAAAAGTATGATGCAAACAGGGCTCGAAGAAGAGCGGAGACTCCTCTACGTCGGCATTACCCGCGCTCGGCGCTTTTTAACTCTCAGCATGGCCCGCTCCCGCATGCGGATGGGGAAGCCCTATCCCACCAACCCCTCCCGTTTCCTCTTTGAGATTCCCAAACACCTCTTCAAGGTCGTCGATGCCAAGCTCTTTGATTCTTAGACACCGCCGCGAAAATCTGAAAAAATGCTCCCTCCGCGGCCTCGAGACCGATCCCGGACTCGTATTCTACACCTATCCGATTGATCCCCTTCCCCCAATGCCTGGCTATTTGCTCCTCAAAGTAGGCGCGCCGGTGCTTACAGCCGCCGACCGGGGCAGAGGGCTCTTGCTCATCGATGGAACCTGGAGATTGGCGCAAGTCATGGAACGGCAGCTCCCACCGATGGAAGCGCGCAGTTTGCCACCCCTCTTCCAAACGGCTTATCCCCGTCGCCAAACCGACTGCCCCGATCCCCAATCGGGCCTCTCCTCCATCGAGGCGCTCTACATCGCGCACCGCATTTTAGGACTCCCTAGCGAACACCTGCTAGATGGGTACCACTGGAAAGAGCACTTCCTCCAGCTGAATCAGCGAGCTCTTTCCGATAGCATTTAAAGCACGTCGGCAAGTATTTTTCTTCCGTGCCCAATTCGATATCGGGCCCTTCAGAGACAGCCCGCCCATTGACCCGCTTGAGATTGACGACCGACTTCCGATTGCAGTAGTAGCAAGTCGCCTTCACCTCTTCAATCGCATCGGCAAGCTCCATGAGACGGCGAGAGCCGTTGAAGAGGAGACTTTTAAAATTGGTCCTGAGTCCGTAGCACAAAATGGGGATATTGTGCTCGAGAGTGATGTCCCTGAACGCATCGATGACCGACGGAAGTAAAAATTGCACCTCATCGACGAGGATACAGCTCACCCCCTCGTAGTTCACTCCCTGTAGGGAAGATTCGTCCACGATCAGTACATCGGCCTGCATCTCGAGACCCGTCCTCGACTTGATCGCCCCTCGCCCAAACCGGACATCCAGATCGGGCGTCATCAAAAGAACCTTTTTCCCCTGCTGTCTGTAGTTATGCGCCACCGCGAGCAGATTGAGCGTCTTCGCACTTCCCACAGTGCCATATCGAAAGTAGAGCTTTGCCATATTTGCCTCCATTGCATCCAACCACACTACTGCTTGGCTCATTTTTTGAATAGGACTTGATGAGCGCGTTCTCATCTTTGCAGCAGCTGCTGCAAAAATTCATCGCCTAAAAAAAATAATCTTCCAGAAAACGAAAAGAACCGGAAGGCGCTTGTAATTGCTGATAAATGCCGAGGTCAGTCAAGAACTGGACTGCCGAAAGGATGAATTCCGCGCATTGATTGCTAGCGATAGATTTCACGGCGATGCCCTATCTTGACAATCAGGATAATTACCTTGGCCTTGGCCACAGAATACAGGACGCAATAGTCCCCTTGTCATTATGCGATAATGACCGCAGAGACGCAGAGTGCACAGAGAGAAAAAACAGGCGGCTTTTTCTCCCTTATTTTAGCAAACCTTACTTCAATACTCAAGTAAGGCTGCCCGGGGCTGGAGGACCCCTCTTATGGGGCAATTGGGAATAATAGGGAGCTCATCTGTCTAAAACGGCCGAATCACACAACCCATTTAGGGATATCTCCAGCATGTCCTGCTCGTTGTATAACTTACGTATCTGCTCCCTCTCACTCTCATATTGGTGAATCATGGGATGGTTGGGCGTTGTAAGAAACGTGGGGATAGGGAATTCCTTAGCGCTGGCCTGACTAAATGGGTCACTTTTCGATGCAAAACAACATTCGCTTGAGGGGCAATCGAAGAGGGCGATATTCTCCTCTCCAAATCCGAAGAGGAGCCCCATCGCTTTGTGATCTGTTAGGGCTTTGTTCCAAAATTCAGATCTCTCATTTTGAATCTCCAAGACCGCAGTTGGCACAGAAAAATCATTTCCCAACAGCTCCTTGAAGTATGGGTAGTGCGCAGCTATGACCTCTTGGCACTTCACCACATGCACGAAAAAGAGGATGCGTCCTTGTCCATGATTCTTTTCTATGAGAAGATATTTGGAGGACAGGGGTAATCTTTTGGAGACCGTTTTCCATACCTCCCACTGCTCATTTAAATGACATTCAACTAAACAAGCTTGCGCACGCAATGACTCTGGCATGGATTCAAATGCTTTCTGGGCCTCTTCTTTACTCATAGAATCTAGAGGCGGCAACGAACACTCGCTCATCGGTTTTGAACCAAAGAGGACAAACACGCCGGGATTCTGAAAGAATACATAATTGAACAGTGGCTCAAGTTGCTGCCGTTCTTCGAGGGTCAAGTTGGTGCTAGCTCTTTGCTGACATCCTGCGAAGAAAAGAAGCGTGACGAAAATCCATTTCAAATCTAGAATGGCTGCAAACTTTTTTTTAACCAGGAGAGTCACTATGTTACGCCAAATTTTTGCACTGTCCATTTTGTCCTTATTTCTATTTCTCAACCGAGCAACTGGAGGAGAACTTACTCAACTCATCCAAACATACCAGCCTGAATCGATCGAATTTTGCCACGAAGGGAAACTTTTTCTAAAGCCTAATTGCATTCGTCCCACACAAGAGGGGCTGTTTCTCGTCTCCCCCACTAGCCTGATCTCACTCCCGAAACTGGGTTCTTGCCAGGATGGATGCTTTGTTGATTCAGAGGATGAAGTTACCGCATCTGCGTCTGTGTACATCAAAATCAAATGCAGTCGCTGCGGCAGCGAGTATTGGTACTCCCCTGCGCAAACTCGCTGCCCCAATTGCGGTTACAGCGGCGCTTAAGTTTTGTGTAGCGCGTTCTTTTCCAGTATGTTTCCGTTAAGGGAACATGCTGGGGGTATCCCGTTCTCGGGCGCTGGGAAAGTTGTTGGGAGAATATTCATGAAAGTTAATGCATTAGCGCAGTTATCAAAGAAAAAGAGGCAATCAAGATGAAGACCATGGGAGTCATTGGAGGAATGAGCTGGGAGTCCACACAGCACTATTATCAACTCATGAATCAATATATGCATGCCAAATTGGGAGGGCATAATTCGATTGAGGCAATCATTTACTCAGTGAATTTCGAGAGAATTTTAACGTTGGTCCATCAGGATAATTGGGGGGCGGTTGAGAAAGCGATTGCCCACCTAGCTAAAAAGCTGGAGACAGCTGGAGCAGATTTTCTGATTCTTACCTCAAATGCCATTCACAAAGTCTTCTCTCAGGTAGAAGCAGCTGTGAACATCCCTATCCTTCACATTGCCGATCCTACAGCCGAGGCCATTCAGAAAGCAGGGATCAAAACAGTGGGACTTCTGGGAACCAAGGTGACCATGGAGGAGAGCTTTTATAAAGACCGGCTCTTACATCAATGGGGAATAGAAGCGCTCATACCTGATGCTCACGATCGAGAGTCTCTTCACAAGATTATTTTCGATGAACTCACAGTGGGGAAGATCCTCGATAGCTCAAGGGAAAAGCTGATCGCATGGATCGAAAAATTAGGAAAACAAGGCGCTGAAGGAATCGTTTTGGGCTGCACTGAGCTGACTCTTTTGATCGGCCAAAAAGACACCCGCATCCCCCTCTTGGATGCTACCGCCCTACATGCTAGAGCGGCGGTGGATTTGGTCTGTTCAAAGTAGTAGTGATAAGCATTCTTGTCCGTCAATCGTGGAAAAAGGCGAAGAGGAGCAGAACAATCTCCGCTCCAAAGCCGATAGCGCTCAAGGTCGGGATCGAGAGAAGGTTGAAGAAGGCCATGACGGGAATGGAGCAGTCGGCGCCAAAGCCGCAGAGCGAAGTGATGTGAAGGCTGGGGAAGTGTTCGCCGAGCATTTGGTAGATGGCGAAGGAAACTCCCACTGAGACGAGGGCGAGCGCGTAGGGGATGATCCGGAAATCGGCGCGGTAGGTGGCGATGCCGAGGAGAATGGCGAGGGGAAACCACATCGTTCTCTGGTACCAGCAGAGCTGGCAGGGCTCGATGCGGAGCACTTCTCCGTAATAGAGGGATGAGAGGGTGCCGACGAGGGCAACGAGCCAGGCGAGATAGAGGGCTATAGTGCGCATGTCAGGGCCCCTTTCCTATGGTTAACATGTGTTCAATCCGCATTTCGATCAGGTCGTAGGAGGCGGTGGGGGTGGGGATCCCGTTGATGTAGAGGGCGGGGGTGCGGAAGTCTTTCCCCAAAACCCCTTGGGCCCACTCGAGGTTTTCCCGGAGCTCCGCATAGTATTTCCGGGTCTCGAGGGCCTTTTGTAAGTTGGCCAGGTTGATGCCACCGACTTTTTGAGCGATTTCCAAAAGGGCTGTATCTGTGACTTTTTTCCCTTCAGGAAAAAGAAAGAGTTCCTTTGCATAAGGGAAAAACCGATCGGGGGTCGAGTGATACACGGCTAGGGCGGCATTGGCCATCGGCTTGGATCCCTTCATAAAAGCTAGGGGGACCATGGTGTAGCGGGCCTTGCCGGTGGCAATGTACTGCGCCTCCAGTTGGGGCACCAGCTTCTCATTGAAGGCTCGGCAGTTATGGCACCGAAAGTCCTCAAATACCGCAATCTCCACTGTTGCTGCTGGGCTGCCGGTCGTCGGGAAGCCGGTCGTCTTGAGGACGAGGGGGGCGGGTAGCTGGAGCGAATCCTGGTAAGTGGCCCCCATAAAGGCTCCCACAGCTAAAAAAATAGTGGCGAGGACGAAGATTTTTCTTTGCTCCATATCTTCTTCCCATACAATAAGTAGACTTTTTCGGGAAACTCATTTACAATGACCCTTGCGTGCAACCTAAAATTTATTCCGCTGACGAACACCGAATCTCCCCTGATAAGGTCGATCAGCATGCCCATTATGTGATCCACAAACTGCAAGAGGCAGGCTACGTCGCCTACCTCGTCGGCGGGGGCGTGCGCGATCTTTTATTGGAAGAAACCCCCAAAGATTTCGACGTCTCTACCTCCGCTAAACCGGAAGAAATCCGAAAACTCTTTCGAAATGCTATCCTGATTGGGCGGAGATTCCGCCTGGCACATATCCGCTTTGGCAAAAAAATCATCGAGGTTTCCACTTTTCGCTCCGGAGATACCGATGCTTCGGGCCTGATCGTCCGGGACAATGAGTGGGGCACCGAGGAGCAAGATGTTCTGCGGCGCGACTTTACGATCAATGGCCTTTTTTACAACCCCGAAAACCAGACCGTCATCGACTACGTGGAAGGCTATACCGATTTAGAAAAGCGGATTTTGCGCACCATCGGCCAGCCAGAGGTTCGGTTTTGCCAAGACCCGGTCCGCATGATCCGTCTGATCAAATTCCAGGCGCGCCTCAAATTCAAGATCGAAGAACCCACCTACAATGCGCTGCTCCATTGCCGCGGAGAGATCCTCAAAAGCTCCTCTGCGCGCGTCTTGGAAGAGCTCCTTCGGATGCTCGAATCCAAAGCGTCAAAGCCCTTTTTTGAGCTTCTTCACCAATATGGGGTGCTTCGCGCCTTGCTGCCTGAAGTGGACCACTACTTGGAAATCTCTAAGACGCCCGATCTATTTGATCTGCTCGGCATCGTCGATCAGCACGCTCCTTTGGATCGGGGCCTTTTGATCGCTGCATTGGTATTCCCCATCTTCGATACCTATATCAAGGAACGAACTAGGCAGCTGGAGAAAATCCCCCACTTGGGGCAAATCGCCGAAGCGGCCGGCATGGTGATCGATGCCATTTTTGGAGATTTTGTCGCCCTGCCGCGCCGTCTGCAGGGAATCGCTACATTCGTCGTAGCGTGCCAGTACCGGTTCATCCCCCTCGACAGCCTCCCCGTCCGCAGACCGCGCGCCCCCAGGGACCCTCTCTTCCCCTTAGCTCTCCAGTTGCTACAACTGCGCTCCATGGCTAATCCGGAGCTAGTTCCCCACTACACGCTGTGGAGCGGCGTCTCCTTTGCTTCGCAAGAGGTGCAATCAGCGGCGCCGGTGGAACCTCGCAGACCGCGACGGCGACGCAGACGGTCGTGATGGTCAGGGAAATATTTACCGCAGAGGCGCAGAGAACGCAAAGATCACAGAGAAAAATAAAGAATCAATAAAACTTCCTCTGCGCCTCTGCGGTCCATTTTTTCTTACCCCAGGAATCCCCTCATGACAATAGATCTGTTCTTTGTAGCTGGTGAAATGAGCGGAGACCTTCATGGCGCCTCCCTCATCTCCGACCTCTTAAAACACAAACCGGATCTCAAAATCGGCGCGGTCGCAGGGCCCCGCATGAGGGCGCTCCCCATTGTCGAGTTTTTCCCCATGGAAAAACTCCAGGTCATGGGATTTCTCGACGTGCTCGTGGCTCTGCCCAAAATCGCACGTCAGTTCTTCGCCATCCGAAACCAGATTCTAGCGCTCAATCCCAAAGCGGTCATCTGCATCGATTATCCGGGCTTCAACCTGAGGCTGGAACGGTCTCTGAGAAAAAAGGGGTACCGGGGCAAGCTCATCCACTCGATTTGCCCCACGGTCTGGGCTTGGGGAAAAAAGAGAATTGGGCACATGGAGCGGGACCTCGATCTACTACTCACCTTGTTCCCGTTTGAAAAGCGCTGTTTTGAGGGAACAAAACTGGATGTCCAGTATATAGGCCATCCTCTTGTAAAAGCCATCCCCGAAAGCGGGGAGACAAAACGGGACAATGTGCTCGCTCTCTTTCCCGGAAGCCGCCAAAAAGAGATCGAAAGAAACCTCCCCCTCCAGATCCGCGTCGCCCAGGAACTCGTAAGACAAGACCCCTCGCTGCAGGTGGTCGTCTCGATCGGGCACCCTTCTGTCCAGGTGCCTCCCGAATTTCAAAAGACCTATGAGGCCTACCCCCTCATGCGGAGGGCGCGGATGGCTCTGGCCACTTCGGGCACTGTTGCTCTGGAACTGGCCCTCCATAATACCCCCACCGTCGTCCATTTCGCCATCCGCCCGATCGACCAGTTTTTGGCTCAAAAAGTCTTTCGCATCAACCTCCCCTTTTACGCCCTCCCCAATATCGTTGCGGGGGAACGGGTCTTTCCCGAACTCTTCGGTTCCCAGCTGACGGAAAACACCCTCCTAAAAGAAGCGCTCCTTTTGAGGGAGGATTCAGCGGTTTTTTCACGGTGCAAAAAACTACGTAAGTTACTGGCAATTAACGACAAAGAACCGAGTATTGCCGAGATCATTATGAGGAGTGTGGCTTTTTAACGTCCTCTCCTGTAGATTAGTTAGTGCTTATGTCTTTTGAAATCTTGATTGACCGACTCCGAAATGGGGTCCTGCAGAAAATTGAAGAAAATTTTGAGCCTGAATTCCTTGGAATTGAGGAGCCGGAGCTCCAATTTCCGAAAAAAGTTCAGGTCTCCGGAGAGGCTTATATCGCGGAAGATCACCTGATCGTCCGCCTCCACGCCTCTACGGCGGCTAAAATGCCCTGCACCGTTTGCAATCGGATGATCGAGATCGAGCTAAAGATGGATAATTTTTACCATACACAACCGCTTGAAGAGATCCGGTCTGGCGTTTTCAACTACAGCGAAGCGCTGCGAGAGGAACTGCTCATCAAGCTACCCCAATATGTCGAATGCAATCAGGGAAAGTGTCCAGAAAGGGAGGGTTTAACCCCCTATTTGCGCACTTCTAAACGGAAAGAGCAGACCCATTTCCCTTTTGCCGACATGGATTTAAAATAAAGGAGAAATCTCATGGCAGTGCCAAGAAACCGTTTATCAAATGCAAAAAAAAATTCGCGCCGTTCACACCACGCGAAAAAACCCAAAAATGCCTCTGCTTGCTCAAATTGCAACAAGCCTCGCCTCTCTCACCGTATTTGCCCCTCTTGCGGCCACTACGGAAACAGGGCGATCGAAACGATTGAAGCATGAGAGGGCGTTAGCAGTTTCATGCTTCGTCGAATTTTTGGATTATTTTGGCCGCTTTTTGACTTCAAATTTGGGGGGCAATATACCTATGTCGATACGGCCCCCCAAATTTGAATCAAAAATCGGCTCAAAAGAACCGAAAAATCGACAGAAGATGAAATTGCTAACATCCTCTAAAACTGTTGGCGTCGACTTAATGGGAGGGGAAGCTTCTCCTCTCGAAGTGATAAAGGCCCTTAAGTCGCTCGCTTTGCCCTCAGGCATTGATCTCATCCTCATCGGAACCCCCGAATGGGCTCCGTTTGCGCACCCGCTTAAGTTTAGGGCTGCAAGCGAAGTGATTGAGATGGACGATCCCCCTCTTCTGGCTCTCAGACGCAAAAAAGATGCCTCTCTCTGCGTTGGCATTCGGATGCTCAAAGAGGGACAGATCCAGGGTTTCGTCTCTTCGGGAAATACGGGGGCGTTGGTCTCTTATGCCAAAATCGCCCTCTCCACCCTCCCCCACATCCTGAGGCCGGCTCTTCTCGCCTTGATGCCGACGAAGAAAAAGCCCATGGCAGTCCTCGATGTGGGGGCCAATTTGCAGGCCAAGGCCGACCACCTCGTCCAGTTTGCCTGGATCGGCGCCGCCTATCAGCAGGCGCGCGGGATCGAAAACCCTGCGATCGGGCTCCTCAATATCGGCTCCGAGGCGATGAAGGGGACCTCCGAACATCGGCTGGCCTATGCCAAACTCCAAGAGCAGCCGGGCTTTCGGGGCAATGTCGAGGGGAAATCGGCTTTTGAAGGAGATCTCGACGTCCTCGTCACAGATGGGTTTACGGGGAATGTATTTTTGAAAACGGCAGAGGGCGTTGCGAGCTTTATCCTCGATCAGATCGCCACTGAGACGATCCAGTCCCAGTTTGGCGATCTCCAAAAACGGCTCCACTATGCCGAGTACCCAGGAGCCCTTTTGGCGGGGGTGCGAGGCATCGTCATCAAGTGCCACGGCTATTCGACAGCCCAAGGAATCACCAATGGGGTTCGCCATGCGGCCGACCTGATTATAGGAGATTTTTTAGGCAGATTACAGAACCACTGGAAAAAGAAGGCTACCTAAGGTATAGTTGACTCTTATGGAAGAAATCTTACTCAACATTGAATCGAAAGAGCTTCGTTACGCTTATCTCAAGCACGGCCATCTCCACGATCTGATCATCGATCGGAAAAAATCGCGCCAAATCACTGGCAATATCTACCGCGGCAGAGTGACGAATATCTTGCTCAATATCCAATCCGCCTTCATCGATATCGACGAAGGGGAAAACGGCTTCATCCACATCAGCGACATCCTCGAAAACACCAAAAAGTTTGAAGAGATGTTCGATATGGACTTCGAGCTCGGTTACGACATCAGCAAAGTGGAACCCACGACCAAAACAAAAGACATTTCTCAGCTGCTTAAAACAGACCAAGCGGTCCTTGTACAGGTCGTCAAAGAGCCCATCGGGACAAAAGGGGCTCGCCTCACCTCAAACATCTCCCTCGCTGGGCGCTATCTCGTATTGCTGCCGAGCAATCCCCACCGCGGCGTATCGCGAAAAATCGAAGACAAAGCCTCCCGAGACAGGCTCAAAAAGCTCATCCGCTCCTTTGAAATGCCGCAAGACATCGGCCTCATTTGCCGCACAGCCAGCGCAGGAGCCACCACCGAGATGCTCGTCGAAGAGGCCACCGAATTGCTGGGCCAATGGCAGACTATTGTCGAAAAATTCAATAAAACCACCGGCTCGGCCCTCCTCTTCGAAGAATCAGACCTCATCAAAAGGGCCGTTACTCTGTGCGTCGACAAAAAACTCGACCGCCTTTTAATCGACGATTACGATACCTATCAGCGCTGCAAAACTCTCTACCAAAAATATGCCAATGAGCACCCCTTAAAAATCGAATTCTATCGAGATAAAACCCCCATGTTTGAAAGGTTCAACGTGGAAAGGGAGATCGATCGAGCCGTCCGCCGCAAAATCTGGCTCGGATCAGGGGGCTACCTCTTCTTCGACAGAACCGAAGCGATGGTGACGATTGACGTAAACTCCGGCCGCAGCTCCACCAACCCTTCCAGCGGTGACGTAGAAGAAGCGCTTGTCCGGATCAACTTAGAAGCTGCAGAAGAGATCGCCAGACAGCTCCGCATTCGGAATATCGGAGGACTCATCATCTGCGACTTCATCGACATGCAATCGCGCAAAAACCAGCGCCGTGTCTTAGAAAAACTCAAAGACTGCATGAAAGACGATGGCGCCCGCTGCACCATCTTAGGAATGAGCGAGTTTGGTTTGGTCGAGATGACCCGCCAAAGAAGCCGCGAGTCCCTCTCACAAACCCTCTTTACCCAGTGCCCCTATTGCGTAGGCAGCGGCTTGGTCAAGACCCATGAGAGCACTTCCGTAGAGATTGAACGGGCTGTGAAAAAATTGATCCTCTGCCACAACCAGTTTGCGCTAAAACTGGTAGTCCATCCGGAGCTAAACCGCTATCTCGATAGCGGCGATAAAGAGTATTACCGGGAACTTGCGACCAAATCAAACGCTCATATTGAGTTTGGAGTCAGTGACACATTGCATCTCAATGAATTTACCTTTTATTCGACGCTGAATGGACAAAAAATCGAGACTTAAAAACCGCCTGCGCGACTTCCAAAGGAATTACGCAAAGGCCCTTGGGCTACCGACAGAAACTCTGACTCCCGCAATTGCGCGGTTGTCAGAGCAGATTCTCCTCCAAGGGGAAAACCCCTACTCTTTTGAGCCCTACCATAAAAAAGTCCGCTCTCCTGTCGACTATCATAAAATCGGCCTCGATATTGTAGATGCTGTGATCGACTACAGCCGCTCCCGAGTGGAAGGGCTTCCCATTTTACAACAAATAGAAAAGCAGCTCGCCCAAGGGGAAAACGTCATTTTATTTGCCAACCATCAGACGGAGACCGACCCCCCCATCATCGCCGCGCTCCTCAACACAGTCCCGAGCGGAATAGCTGATAAGATCATCTATGTTGCAGGGGACCGAGTCCTCACCGACCCCATCGCGATCCCCTTCAGTATGGGATGCGATTTGTTGTGCATCTACTCCAAGCGATACATCGACAATCCCCCTGAACTCAAAGCGCAAAAAATGTTCCACAACAAAAATACCATGGAACAACTCCGACGCCTTCTGGAAGAAGGGGGCAAAATCATCTACGTGGCGCCTAGCGGTGGGAGAGATCGGAAAGATGAAAACGGGATTCCTCAAGTGGCCGCCTTTGACCCCAATAGCATTGAGATGATTTCTCTCATGGCGAAAAAAGCGGGTACGCCCACCCATTTTTATCCGTTTGCTCTTTTCACCTATTTTCTATTTCCTCCCCCTGAAACAGTGCAAACTGAGCTAGGAGAAGAGCGCCTTGTCAACAAAGCGCCAGCGCGTATCGCCTTCGGCCCTGAATTTAACATGGAAAAATTTCCCGGATCCGAGGACAATGATAA
>CAIVVG010000206.1 GCA_903909295.1 uncultured Chlamydiae bacterium | reverse complement strand
TTCGCTTTGGCTATTCTCCGATGGCGGGGAGTTCGTTGCGAACAGACTCCTCCTCCTCAATCTTCTCCATGGCAAGAGCCTTTCTCTGCACTCATGAAGTACTTGACCATCCAAACAACTGCTCAGGGAAGGGTTGAACTCCGAAAAGGCAAAGAAGCGGAAAAAATGCACTTGGAGCATGCGGCGCGGATTCGTGCTCATACCCAGCAGCTTCAGGCAAATCATAGGGATGCGACTAGTGCGTTGATCCATGAGCTGGGAGAGCAAAGTCGGATGTTGAGCGCTCGATTGGATCGGATGACACAGGCCCATGAAGCGAGGATGAAGGAGTTGGAAGAGCAAGTGCAGGTGGCCGAGCAGGAAATTCAAGCTTTGCGAAGGCGGGTCAGTGAGGTCGAGCAAGCCAATGACCAAAATCGTCAGGAAATCGCTTCTTTGGAGAGCCGCATTCGTTTAGCGGAAGCGGCTATTGCCCGCATGCGAGCGGAAATGGACGATAGCGGGTGGTGTGTGATTTCATGATAACGAGAACAGTTACAGCTACTGCTGTTGAATCTCCCCGGGCCCCATCGCCTGTTCACCTTGTGCTCCGGACTTCGTTAGGTAGGCTTTTTGATGCGATGCGTCAGTCCGGTCTATTTGAAGGGGTTGATGAATTAGAAAGAGCCATACGAGAAAAGTCGGACCCGGACGAGAGGAATTTGGCATTGGCCTGGTTTTACAAAAACCACGTTCTTACAAAAGATCCTGAACAAGTGATTGAGGTTGCAGACCTCTTCGACCAGGTTGTTGGACCATCTCTGGATCAATTACTGAACGCAGTGGCCCGCTATGAGCAAGAGATGCGCGTAGTTCAAGCTGCAAAACGGTCTTTGCAAACTCAAGCGGAGATCGCGGAGGCATCGCTGCGAGAAGTGGGTGCAGGGGTACGTGTATTGGAAAGCGGGATCGAAGATTTCTTGGATCAAGGGGATGTCTCTGATGCGGCTCTCAGTGCGGCATGTGATCAGGCGCAAGGCCGATTGGACGCGATTGCAGTTGGGTTGGAGCAATCTCAAGATGCTGCAGCGGCTCAATTGGAACAGTGGGATCGAATCATAGAGACTGGCCATAAACTGGAAGAGGACAAATGAGCGCAGTTGCTGGAATGAATGAATTTCTCGCGTTTGTAAGAGCTAGAAACAACGGCGATGTAGGGCAAGAACTGAGAACTCTTCAAGAGAGAGTGGTTCAAACTTGGGAAGATGTGGAGAGATACGAGCAACGCCTGGTTGATCTGACAGAAGCTGTGCAGCTATCGGAAGCAAGTGATCCGTTGCAAGGAGCTCGCGTTCGATTAGAGGAGTGTCAGCGCGATGCCGATACACTTAGGCAATCCGCTGGAGCCTTGGAAACCGCGACTGAGGAGACAAAAGAGAAAATTTTGGTTCTTCAACAGCGGATACAAGAGAGAAGGCGTACAGCACAAGCATGGAAGGAAATGCCTGTGAAACGGTCTCAAACAGATGACTTTTTGAGGGTGGTTGGCACTACTTTGATAAAGGTTGCTCACCAAGGTGGATCCAAATGAATCCGATTGCTCCAGTGGATCAAGCGTTCGGGGCAGCAGCTACTCAACGTAGGGCTATACTTGCAACGCTTGCATCATTTTTTGTTGAGTTAAACAGAGATCCTTTGGATCATTCACCGTTGACCGAGCAGTTACGGGTTTGGCATCGAGATTTTTTGGGGGCGCTGGAGAGGTATGAGAACACTGAATTCGTTAAGGAACGTTATATTCCCGTTTTACTGAACGATATTCGAATGCCTGAGGGTCCGCATCGGATGTTGCAACCGATTGTTGATTTTCTTCGGAGGAACAACATCCTTATTCCTCGGCAATTTGAAAGGCCATCCGATGACCAGATTCGAGCTGCTCGGATCGAGGCCTTTCGCGCACGGCAACGAAGACATTTGCAGCCAGTCCCACTGCCTCCTGTGGTGGTCGAGCCCGATCCTATCTTGGTAGGTCGTATTGCAGCCCTGCAGCAGGGGAATCAAGAACTCGCTCAGCGCATGGAAGTGGTAGATGCCCGCAGAAGAGCGGAGGAAGAGGCTATCGCCCAGCGCATCGAGCAATTGAATCATCAAGAGATCCCAGAGGTTGCACAGCGGGTTGATCGTCTTCGAGAGAATCAAAGAGAAGTAGACGAAGATCTAGTGCAGGTTCGAGGAGACCTACAGCAGCTCGACAGGGATGTCGAAGAGACAAAACAGGCTTTGAAAGAGAAGCAGAGCGATTCTTTGGGGGGAGTCCTTGCCGCTGTAGGAATAATAACTGTTTGTGTAGCGATCAATGCGATCCTTCCCACATCCACCACATTCACATATGATGGGAAATGGGCAAACATTTTCTATCGGCTTTAAATAAAGGAAATCACTATGGCCATCAAACCTATCTCTGTTTCAGACATACCAGTTCAGGTCGATCCACTTGAATTAGAATTAGCTCTCACCGAAAAATCGGGTAACCCGAAAAAGGGTCTTCACGTGAGCGGAACTATGGGGAAGATCTGCCAGGGCCTTACGCAGGGTCTTCAGGTGACTGGGGATAAAACGACCGGCGCTAGCAAGGACGTCTTAGCAGGAAGATCGGCTAGGGTTGCTATGGCGAAAGAGAAGGCGGCCGCAGCCACCGAAAATGCTACAACCACTCGAGAGAAAATTCGGGCTAAGCTCAAAACCGTCGCGCCGTCATCAACAGAGAACTCAGCGCCAACTGGCCCGGAAAAAGAACCTGGCGTCCTCTCTTCTATTTTGAAGGCCAGTTATTCAGTCCTCGGCCATAAAATAGGGCATCTTGTCAAATCGTCCAAAATTGGTATTGGGACTGAAACAGCGATGGTTACAACACATGAATTCTCAACCGAAGAGTCCAAAGGGATCAGTAGCCCGATTATTTCTGCTGTTTCGGAAGTTGCTGTGACAACTGCTCTAACAAGTCTAGGCTCGACACTCGTTGGATGCAACTTTGCTACCGCGACAGTAGCAGGATTCGTGGCAATAAAGCCTATAGCACAGCAGAGTAAAACTTACTTTGCCAATCTGCCTGAGCAAGATCGTCAGATGATGCGTGAAGCATTCGACATGGATCCAGACAAAGTAATTTCTTTCGAAACTGGCGTAAAAATGGCGGGATTTTTAACAGTTCCAGGTGACGGTATAGACATGGCATCCCATACTATCGCTGATGCGGCTCATGCAGTGGTGGAGACAATGGGCTCCATACGCCGTACAATGGCTGACCCTAACTTTCCGGTGAAATAGTCAGGCGCCCTGTCTTTTGCGATAAAGGCTTTTAGGCATTTTTTGCCTTTTTTAAAGGTTTCACCAGCCACAAAAGGAGGTCATCATCTAGCGGATAAGATTGGCCGGCAACAGTGGGCTCGCCTTTGTAAGTGATCCCGTTTCCATCAGGAATATAGCCTAGCTGATAGTAAAGTCGTTGTGCTGGTCCGTAATCCCTATATAAACCGACCCCAATCCCTATTCGCTCGTATTTTTCCTTTGTTGCAAGATCTTCGATCCATCTGATGAGCGCTGTTCCGAGCCCTTTTCTGCGATGATCTTCGTCAATCCAAATAGCGTTGACTTCTGGGATATCACTGCTCAAGAAGAAAGGACATTCTGAGTTGCGAAGCAAGCTGCCATAGCCTAGAATTTCATGACCTTTTTCTAATATGGCGACAGTACGAATATCTCTTTCCTGCTCTTCATAATATGAGCTCCAAAGAACCTGAGTTTTTTCTGAAGATGACCAAGGAAAAGAATAGCGCTCTACTATTCGGGTAATATCAGCTTTCACTAAAGGGCGTATTTGAAAATCTAGAACAGCTGTTGTTTGTGTAGGCCTTAATTTTTTCCTAAGGAATATTTTTGAATGACCAAGCCAATAATTCCTTAGTTCTCCTATTTGTTCATAGCCCTTTTTCAAATAGAATTCTTCCGCTTGAAAGTCCCAAGTATCCACTAAAGAAAATATGCATCCATTGTTAATGGCTTCTAGTTCTGCTGCATCTAACAATTTTGTGCCGTATCCTTGTTTTTGGAGATTTCCTTCCACCCATAACACGTCAATATAGATGGATTCCGAACCTAAAAATGCCTGTAACCCTCCGAGGATTTCACCTGAATCATTTTTCAAAAAAATGGAAAAAGCTTTATCCCGCTCACCTAAGATATTTTCATTGGATGCAACGATCCCTTCTCTTACAACGGCGTTATCAACATCGGTAGGGGCATAGTCGACGACTACTTTTATCTTTTTCATAGGCTTTATCACAACTCTAAGGGAGGTAATAGGGAGATTATCACACTCTTGGGACGAGATTCAATGGGTTCTGTTTTCGTAGCTTAGAGAAGAGCGTATGAAGAGCGTATGAGGAGACATGACCACTCGCTTGTTACAAGGCAATCCTATCTCCAGAAATAATAGCTATATGCGGTGCAATGGCGGTGCAACGAGCTTCCTATTGCACCGTCAAAAACCAATAAAATCCAGTTGCATCCATCAAGCATCTCACTTATAATCATGCTCATAACGATTGGATGAAGCTGGGTAGAGTGGACTTCACCCTCCCTTTTAATGAGAGGGTCGATGGTTCGAACCCATCAAGTCTCAAATGGGCCTTTGCGGATGCAAAGGCCCTTTTTTTTACACTTGAGGAAGCCACCTGCGTGGCTTCCGGATGGGTTCGAAATCTGGGTCAGTTGCGTGTGAGCCGTCCAGCCACTGACCCTGTTCAAGGAATAAGAGCACCTGCAATTGGGCGACTTCCCTCTCCAAAGAGCCGGGGAGTTCTCTAGCAGCCGTGTAGTGGAATCCCGTATAAGAAATGCCCAAAGCTTCCAGCGCACGCCCCACCGATTGCACATATTCGAGCTCATCATCAACCAAAACGACCCGTTGAGGAGCCCATCCAATCGCATGGAGAAACTCTTGTAACACAGCCCCCTTGGGATGAAGGGAAGAAAAAAGAATGCCAGACTTAAACCGAGGGGAAAATTCTTTGTCCGGACTCTTGGGAAGCTCGATGGCCCCTTTTTCTGCAAACATCCCGCTGAAATCAAAGCCGAAATGCCGCAGCTCCTCGATCCGCCAATCGGCCACGCTTGCAACGGCTCCCACATGGCCGCTAGGAGCTCCCGTAAAAGCCAAGACCGGCACGCCCCTCTCTTGGAGCCTTTGAATACACGCAACGCTCCCCGGATCCACGAGAGAGTGAGGCGCTTGCAGCAAAATCTCTCGATACAGATAGCGGCGACCAGCAGGGGAACTCTGAATGAAATCACCTCCCAGCAATTCCTCGAGAAAATCCTCATTGGCAGGCCGTAAGATGGCATCGTCGGGGACGATCAGAGTGGAGTCCACATCGAATAGCACGAGTGCATCGGGGCCTAAGAGGGCTTTCTCGATGTACTCCAGATTGTTGGTCGAGTAGATCTCGTGGTGGGAGGCGATCAGCGGCCCTGCCGATAAAACCAATGAAACTAGGAACGTCATCATGCAGGGAAGGAGGCCGCCCGATATGGTTTGTGTTCAAATGATTTTTTATGCTAGAATTCCCAGGCAAAAATGAGGTTTTGTAGATGAATCAGATTGTTGGGCGAGCTGTGTGGAGAGGAGTGGTTGTGGGATACGGGTTGGGGACCTGCAAAGCGACTCAGATAGGCGTTAATACATGGACAGAACAAAGGGCTAAGCCACCGGAAGAGCCCCTTAAAACAGATGCCCTCATTAAAAGGATCGTAGCTGTGACCTTATTGCCGATGGCGGGCGCGGGTGCGGGGGGACTTTTAGGAGCGCTGTGTCGAGGAGTCAAGATCCTTCGATAGCAGGCTCTTTCATCGCCTGCTTTCTAATGGATTTTTAATTTAGGGCTTGGCTATCATCTGGCGTAAAGAATTTTGTTCGATGGAGCTATGCGTGCGCAATGGTGTTATATGTCGCGAGTGAGAACGGAAATTCCAAAGACATGGCCGCGTTCGGTATAAGTGGGAGTTTCTGGTAGAGATGATTAAACAATTAATGCTCATTTGCATGGTCCTATGTTCTTATTGTTACGCTGACTACTATAGTCAATGCGGACAAGATCGATTCATTAATGAATCTTTCTTTAAAAATCTTAAAAATGGTGTTTTTGTCGATATAGGAGCTCATGATGGCAT
>CAIVVG010000205.1 GCA_903909295.1 uncultured Chlamydiae bacterium | reverse complement strand
TTTACAGAACACCCTCTTAGTTATGATGCAGAAAGTTTACCACAGATTTTTATAGCGGCTTCGGTTTGGGGGAGAAGAGGGCGGTGAGGGCGGTGATGAGGGCGAGCCCTGAGGCGAGGAGCATGGCGGATTGGAAATCGCCGGAACTCTCTACGAGGCGTCCCGTAAGGGCCGACGAGATCGTTCCGCCGATGGAGGAACAGCAGGTGATGATTCCCTGTGCTGTGGCGGCGTTTTTGGGGAATAGGTCGACGTTGAGGGCGTAGATCGGCGCATTGAAAAAGAAGGCGCTTGCGAGGGCGAGTGAGAGAAAGAGGAGGGCGGGCACGAGGCTGGTTGTGAGCGTGAGGCAATAAAAACAAAGCGAAGATCCGAGCAGTCCTCCGATCATCGGATAGAGGCGGGATATGCGGAGGGAGCGGGTCTTTTTATACAGAGAGTCGGAGATCCAGCCGCCGGCAAGGAGGGAAATTCCGCTGAGGATCCAGGGGAAAATCACTAAATAACCGGTCTCTTGGAGCGACACTCCGTGCATTTTTTGGAGGTAGCCGGGGACCCAAACAAGGCCAAAGAAGAGGAGGTATCCGAAGGTGAAGTAAATGAGGCAGCTGAGTCGGAAGGGGGACGAGGCGAAGAGGGGGCGCCAGTGGATCTTTTCTTTCGGGTCGAAGGGGGTTTCAACGGAGCTGAGATGGGGGTTGTGTTTACCTGCAAAGCTCAAACGCCAGATGATGACCCAGATAAAGCTCAGGATGCTGAGAATCACAAACATCGCTCGCCAGCCGAAGGTGGCGATGAGCGAGGTGAGGAGGGGGCCTCCGATGACTGATGCCATGGGGACTCCGAGGAGACTGAGGGCGAGGGCGCGACTTCTCCATTGGGGCTCGAGCCAGTCGCCAATGGTTTTGAGGAGGGCGGGGAAGTGGGACCCTTCTGCGATTCCTAAGAGGATCAGAAGGGCAAAGAGGAGGTAGGAGTGAGTCACAAAGCTGATGGACAGTACGATCAGGGACCAAACCGCTGCGGCAAGGGTCCAGATTCTGACGGAGCCGAATTTATCGACGAGCACTCCGCTCGGCAGGGTCATCAGGAAGTAGCCGATGGTAAAGCCAGAGGCGATAAATCCAAACTGGGCATCGGTGAGGTGGAGGTCGCCCTCGACAGGCAAGATGGCGTAGGAGAGGGCAATGCGATTGAGATAATTGACGATCGTTATGTAGAAAACGAGCGCAACGATAAAGATCTGAAACCGCGCGTGTCTCATCACTGCGCGGTGAAGACGAAGTAAGCAGGGAAGGCGAAGTTGTGGTTCGGCCTTGGAGCTGCTGTTACAGAGATGCTCTGCCCTTCGTACTTCTTCAGATCAACTTGGGTGCTGTAGAGGTAGGCGATAGGAACGCCGTTTTTGCGGAGTATATAGTCGCCCGGCTTATCCACTACTTCATAAGTATATCGCTCTAAGGTGCCACTCAAAGTGGTCGCATTGGCTTTTTCTTCTAAATAAAAGTCTTCGGCTCTCTTGCCGGAGTGGAAAGCGGTCCAGCTCACATAGAGAGCTTCTTCAATCACATCCCAGGTCGTATTGGATCCCTCTTTTTTCAAGGCCCGCTTGGTCCATAGTTCCGGATCGACTTTCGTCGTCCCTTCTATGAGGAGTTCTTTTTTCTCGGCTTGGTGTCTTGCGATGAGCTCTTCTTTTACGTGAGAGGTGAGCTCGGCTTTGGATTCCAAATAGGCGATTTTCTTATTGAGAAAGGTCTCTTTGAGCAAGGCGAGCCCTTCTTTAGCTTGGAGGGCAGCTTCGGGGAAGTCGGCAAAGTTGCGGAGGACGGTTTGGAACTGATCAAACACCGGCTCGGGGTTCATTTGCTCGTAACTTTTTTTACACTCGGTCTCGGCATTGAGATAGGCGCTTGAAAGGAGCTCTTCTAATTGGGATTTTCTCTTTTCCATCGTAGCGAGAAAGTCGGGGCCTCCCGCGAGAGTGACGTATTCCTTGGCCACGTAGAAAACGGTCCCTTTAGGAGCGGGGATCTCTAGCCATTTGTGATTGAGAGCGCACGGCTTTTCTTCGACTTTATCGCCTGCTTTGAGTTGTCCGATGATCGGAGCATCGGGGTGGGGTTCGAGGCGCACATTGACCTTATTTGCTTCGACTATTCCATCGAGGACGTAGCTCCGGAAAACGTAGGCTTTAGACCCTTTCATCGGTTCAACCGCATAAAAGTCATTGGACTCTCCGACGACAAGGAGGAGTTCGTTTTTAGCCATTTGGCGAATGATGTGAGACTCTACGTCGGGTTTAACGCGTATGCGCACCTTATTGGCGACGACTTTCCCCGTAAACGGCTTGAACACTTCCGCTTTTTTCTGCTGCGCAGGGGCGGTTTTCACTGGAGCGGCTTGCGGCGCTGCAGCGAGAAGGACAAGGCAAGTAACCCACAACATAAAGACACTCCAATCAGTATATTATCCAATATTAGAGAAAAGAGTTTTTTTAGGCTACACCGAATCTTTAGAGAGTGTTGAGACTGTCAGCTTCTGGACGCATTCCCATTTCTCTTACCCAGAAAATGGGTATGCAGCCGTTTAAAAAGCCAATAGAGGGCAAAGAAGGGGACGAGCCAGGCCGAGGGGAGTCGAGCTGTCACCTGTACGTATTTGTGCAGGTGTAGCACCTGGCGGGAGAGGGTGTGATAGCCCCGATTTAAACAATAGCGGCAAGCTGCGGCGATATTTCCGTTCTCGATCAGGTTGTATTTATATTCAAGTCGTTCAAGGCGAGAGGGGCTTACCTCTTTAAGTCTGTGCAGGGCATTTTTGGGAATAGGGGCGTTAAATTCATCGACGAGGAACTGGAGCGCAGAAGAGAGGGGGAGGCAAAGACGGGCCTTTTTTCCCAACTCCACCAATCGGTCCCAGTCAATCTCTGAGCGCTTGAGAATTATCATGGCATCGGGGATCCAACGGATGAGGGGAACGGGGCTGTATTTTATTCCGTGTACACAGGTTTGGAGCAATAGGTCTGTCAGATTGGGAATATAAAATCGTCCGCTGGGAAGGGCATCTTTTAGCACTGCATCGTCGAGCTCTCGGCAGTTTTCCTCGATGAACGACCAGTGCAAATCAATATCGACGCCGCTGCGCTGGAAATTGAGCGAATGCCATCGGTTCAGGTGTTCCGGATTGTTCAGATCAAATCGGGGGCGGGGAGAGCTCTGTTTCCAGCCTGAGGTGCTCAAGATGGGTCCTATGAGGGGTAGCTGATCTCTTTTCACCAGGATATCGATATCGCCGAGCACTCTCATTCCAAAGTCTTGGTAATAGTGAAGAATCATGGCCATCCCTTTGAGCAAGATGATTTTATCCATTCCGGCGTCCAATAGTTGCTCCAAAAGGGGGCGGACAGCCCTCCACCGCACTTGATTCGCGGTCCATGTTTGGCGATAAACTCCCTTGCACTTTAGAAAAATGGGATCTTCACAATCCTGAAGAGAGGGATTGCGGAAAATAAGGGGCAGGAGTCGATGGCAAACCGGATCGATATTTTCAATATCGGTGCTCTGGGTCCACCGTTTCCACGCTTCTTGCGCCGGACGCTCCGAGAGGAAGCAGGCTCTCAATAAATCCATTTTATTTGGCATGGGATCTCCTTGCGAGGGCCGATTTGACGATTTGTAAGTATTCAAAACGGGCATTCTTCTCTCGAATTCCCATGTTATTTTCATGGATACGTCGTTTTAATACTGGATCGGCAGTGACAGCTGATTTCAGTCCTCCATCGCAGCTGCGCATGTACCACTCAATAAATAAGCCGATTCTCTGCTTTTCATTGAATAACCCGACCCGCTCAAAGCACTCTCTTCGGAACAATCCTGCTGCAGCCAAATATCCGGGGGCACTGCCTGGAGGACAGTGCCATTTTCCCTTCGTCTCCAAAGGGAGCTCCGGGCTGATGAATTGTTCTACCTGGCCAAAGACCATGTCGACTTCTGGATGGGCTTCCAAATACGCCACCTGCATAGGGGTCTTTTCTGCATGATGCAAATCATCTGCATCTAAAAATGTGATGTAGCGCCCTTTTGCTAAACGGATTCCCTGATTTTGGGCGGTGGGTTGCCCTTGATTGGGTTGAAAAAAATACTGAATTTTTGTTCCGTATTGCTGGATGATGGCCTCCGACCCATCTTGGGAGCCGTCATTGACGACAATGAACTCAATGGGTCCATTCTGTGCCAAAACGCTGTCGATGGCCGCCCTCAAATACCTTTCGCCGTTATAGACAGTCATAATCACGCTCACTGTAGGCATTGGTGAAATAGCTCCTCATACTGATCTACATTGTGTTCTAGTAAGTAAGTCCGCATCGCCCACTGGCGAGCGCGTATCCCCATTTGGGTCGTCTTTTCGGGGTTGTTTAAAAGAGTTTGCATCGCTCGGAAGAAAGAGAGCGGGTCTTTGGGGGGAACTAATAGGCCTGTTTGCCCATGAGAGACGATTTCTGGTAATCCTCCCGCATTAGAGGCAATCACAGGGCGTCCCATTTGCATCGATTCGAGGGCGACCAACCCAAACGGTTCCAGGTGAGAGGGCATAACCACAAAGGTCGATTGATTGATGACAGAGGGGACCTCTTCTTGCGACAACCCTCCTGTAAATTGGACGAATAGATCCATCTGGCTGGCTAAATGCTCCAGAAAAGGGCGCTCGGGGCCCTCTCCTGCAATGAGGAGCTTTGCGTTGCTCCCCGTTTTTTTGAGCAGGGAAAAGGCTTCAATGGCCACTTCAAACCCCTTTTCTGAAGAGAGGCGTCCCAATAACAACAGGGTCGGGGGCGAGAAGGGGAGGGGCGATGGGGGCAGTTTGGGCAGGGCAAGTCCATAAGGAATCATTCGCAATGAGGGGCAATACTTCTGCATAATCCCAAAGCCCCACCGAGAGGGAGAACAGAGGTGGTCTACCTGAGCACAAATTTTTTCGATCAGGGGCGTGTCGGGGACATGAATGGTTGCGATGGCAGCTGCTCGAAAAAGTTTCCGAAACAGCAAGAAGAGAGCTGCACTTCCATTGACCATCGTGTTGAGATAAATGATGTCGGGGGCAAATTCTTTTGCGACTTGTTGGAGCCATTTTTGAATCTCGCCAATCCCTTTCAAATTTCGGTCTCGAATCGTCGCATTGAAATCAAATCGCCGAATGGAAACTCCTCGGTAGATTTCCTCGTCTTTCCAGCTGGGGTCATCTTTTTGAGCGAGCACCAAAAATTCATGACCTCTTTGCTGCATCTCTTGGATAAATTGCATCCCCTGCGTTTCGGTCCCCCCAATGCGAGGCCAAAACCCATCAGCCCAAAATAAGATTTTCATACAGTTGCTCATAGTGAACGGCATTTTGATGGATCGTAAATTGTTCCGCCCTCTTGCGGCCTTGGTTGCCCATTTGGATGGCCCTTTGAGGATCGTTTAAAAGGATTTGGATTGCACGGCAAAAAGCAGCCGGGTCGTCCATCGGGACTAAAAGACCGCTCTCTCCATCAGAGATCACCTCAGGCACTCCCTCGATCCGCGAGGCGATGACGGGGCGCCCCCTTTGCATCGCTTCCAAGATAACCAATCCAAAGGACTCGCTGCGGGAGGGAACAATCACGAGGGTTGCTTGGTTAAATCGGCGCTCCACTTCTTCTTCTGATAAGACCCCTGTAAAGTGAACCGAATCGGTTAAAGAGAGCTCTTGGACTAATTGCTCCAGCCTAAGCCGTTCGGGGCCCCCTCCTGCAATTACGAGCTGTCCGTTGGAGCCGCTCTGTTTGAGGAGTGAAAAAGCACGAATGGCCGTATCAAACCCCTTTTCCTTAGAGAGGCGACCAAAGGCGAGAAGGATAGGAGGGGAAAAAGAGAGTGCGGTAGGTAGGCTTTGAGGTTGAGGCAGCCCGTTATAAATCCGCTTCAGTTTATGTGCCTGCAAGGGGAGATGCTTTTTCATTTCCTCTAAAACCCAATCGGAGACGCAACCGATTTGGCCCATGGAGGCGGCGATTTTTTCGATGAGGGGAGGGAATTTTCCTTCGCAAAGATAAGGAGCATGGGCTGTGAAAACAAGGGGGACCTGAAAGAGTTTCATCAATAACAAAAATACGAAGGCGCTGCCCCCAATTCCTCCATTTAAGTGGATGATGTCGGGTCGGAACTCTTGCAAAATCGATTCGAGGTAGTTTTGAATGGAATGGATCAGTTTCAAGTCCCGTTTTCCGATCACCGCGTTGAAATCAAACCGCCGAACCGGGATTCCTCGGTAGGTTTCCTCGTCTTTCCAATCGGGATGATCTTTTTGAGCCATCACTCTACACTCATGCCCCCGTTCTTGCATGGCGTAAATGAACTCAACCCCTTGCGTCTCTATTCCACCTAAGCGGGGCCAAAATCCATCAGCCCAAAATAAGATTTTCATATGGATCCATAGTTTGACGAAGCGTAAATTTCTCCAGCGCCCGTTTGCGCCCCCGTAACCCCATTTCGATGGCTCGCTGCGGGTGGTTGATGAGCTCTTGCATTGCCTGACTCAAAGCCACGGGATCGTGAGGGGGAACGAGCAGCCCCGTTTCTTGATCGAGGACGACTTCGGGCACTCCGCCTACTCGAGAGGCAATCACGGGGCGCTCCATCTGCATAGCCTCTAATGCAACCAGTCCAAAGGTCTCAAAATAAGAGGGGACGAGAACAATGGTGGCCTGATTCATCAAAGAGGCGACTTCGGTTTGCGCGACCTCTCCCACGAATTGAACGGAATGGCTCAGCCCTAAAGAGGTCACCAACTGGATTAAAGCGCCCTCATCCTCTCCGCTTCCGGCGATGAGCAGCTTCGCCTTTGTTTTTAAAAGGGCAAAGGCACGAATAGCGATGGGAAACCCCTTTTCTAAAGCAAACCGGCCTAATAGCAAAAAGGTGGGGGGAGTAAAGGAGAGGGGAGAGGGGGTTTCCGTAGGCTCAGATAGACCATTGTAAACGAGCCTTATTTTCTCTTTGGCTGAGGGGACAAGCCGGATCATCTCCTCCATGACCCAATTCGATACGCAACAGATCTGATCTGCCGCCGCAACTACTTTCTCAATAAATGGGTTCTTTTCATTCCCATAAAAATAAGGGGCATGGACAGTCAAAATAACAGGAACTTGAAAGAGGGATTTCATCAATAAAAAGACGAACACATTCCACCCAATGCAAGAGTTCAAGTGGACGTAATCGGGATTGAACTCTTCGACGATTTTTTTGAGAGAAGCTTCGAGCAACTTTAAACGATGGAGTTCCCTCTTCGGAACAATCGTATGAAGATCGAATCTTTGAATGAGGATCCCTTCATAGATTTCACTCTCCTGCTCCATCCAGACATCTTTTTGTGCAATCACCAGATACTGATGCCCTCTTTCTTGCATGCCCCTTACAAACTGCAAACTTTGAGTCTCTATCCCTCCTATACGAGGCCAAAATCCATCGGTCCATAAAAGCACTTTCATAATAAAGCTTCGATCAGTTGAGGCGCTTGGCCCAAATCACGGCCCAAATGCAATCGATAACAGGGCAAATGTTCGGCAACTCTCTGTAAATGCTTGAGTGTGACCAGTCCCGTATGGGTCAGTTGCCAAATGGTGGTCACTGAGAGTGAAGGGAGAAGCTCCATCGGCGCTATCGGCTCCATCCAACTATTTTCATCCGGCTCGATTTTTAAAGTGATCACCGCTTTGAGCGGGAATCCAAAAAGCACTTTTTCAGGCTGGAACTGATGATGGAAAAAAAATGCCTTATCCTCCTCGGTTCGGTCTCGATTATCAATGTGTTTTCGGAGTTCAGGAAACTGTTGAAGCGTTTGACTTGTGATTTTTGCGGAATTATAGACACTGTACACCCAACAATTGGGCACATCGCTCAAGATGCAAAAATCCTCACTTGCATATTGCATCCCCGCCTTCATGCAGGAGAGGGATGTAGTCGATTTCCCCGAGCCCCCCTTTCCCGCAAGCAAGACCCCACCATGAGGATACCCGACTGCCGCCGCATGCGTGAGTTGGTGCCCTTTCGTCCGCATCCACCAGTGAAGGATCAGTTGCAAAGGGGATCCCTTCACCCACCAAGGCAATGTCTGAGCATCTCGAATCCAGTAGAGAGCAACACCTTTTTCTCGATCAAACATGTGGAGTGCCTTGGTGTGAATATCCAAGACGGTCGGGATCGGATCGCAATCAAATCCGATCGCTTCTCCCCGAATGGAGCAGGTATCCCAAGGCAATTTCAAGGAGGTGCTCTCCCAAGCACAAATGGTTAAATCGCAGTCTTTAAGAGCGTCTGTCTCCAGATGCTTTAGCGCTGTGGTGAGGATGGAGACCATCGCATTTCCAGCAAATTTTATACAAAAAGAAAACCCAGCGAGTCGATAAAACTTCGTCAGCTCTTCAGCGTGAGATGCAGCAGACAGAAAATTCTGATACCCCAAATCAAAAAAGGAGCGAGTGCAAGAGGGGATCGCCATTTATTTAAGTCTGTCCGGCCAACCCATCTCGGTCACTTCGTGAATTGGGTCGAGCAGCAACAGATCTTGAACATCTGTGTACTCTTGGAGTTTAGGGGGCTCATAGTCCCAATTCGATTCTTCGATCCCTTTGGCGAGATCCTTTGGAGCAGAATCGGTCTCTTCAATCAACCCCTCTTTGAGCAGCTGCTTAAAAAACTGCTCCACATCGCCTGCTACGAGATCGATTTCTCGCCTGTAGTGATTTGCTAAAAGTAGAGCGATTTGATGGGGAGGGATCTGTTGCTCAATCAATTGCCACACCTGCTTTGCAACGTGGGCAAGAGCGTAGTAGTGGCCTGTATTAAAGTCGATTGCGATCACTTCATTGTTGAGCACTTCATAAACGATTCTCGGTTGAGGGATCCTGTAAGAGGGCATTTTCAGCTCGCTGTTTTTTTTGTAGAGAGTAGCCGAAAAAATATTTTAAGTGGTATAAATTTCTCTATGAAACTTCTTGCGCTGCCTGTCTCTTCTCTTTCCTACGCTCAAAGTACCTTTCTGAACATCGCTTTGGTTTTCGTTCTCTCGCGCCTGGTCATTCTTTTGCTCTCTTGCGTCGGGTATAACAATTTCCAGGATGAATTACCGGACACAACCTCCCTTTTTGACCACTTAAGAGTACTATGGGGAAAATGGGATACCGGTTGGTACAGACGGGTCGCTTTTGAAGGGTATGAAAGGGCCCCTTTCTCAGCTGCGACCTATAAAACATGGGGGTTTTTACCCCTCTACCCGTTGGTGATCCGAGGAGCCTCGTGGCTTTTTCATATCGAGAATTATTTTTCTCTGGCTAGCATCATTGCCTCCCTCTTTAGTTTTCTCGCTCTCCTCATTCTTTGCCA
>CAIVVG010000204.1 GCA_903909295.1 uncultured Chlamydiae bacterium | reverse complement strand
TACCAATATCGGGAAATGTTTCAAAAAGATAAAGCCGCTTCTGAGCTGCTCAAGGGGGGGCTTCGTCTCATCAGCGGCTCCATTGCCAAAAAAAATCCCAATGGATACGAAGTCAATACGCCAGTTGGTACGATCGGTCTTCGGGGAACTGTTATCGAAGCTTTCTTAAGTGGCTCTCAGCTTTATGTCGGTGTTCAAAGTGGGCGGGCGATCGTTATTAATCAAGCGGGTTCGACGTTTGTAGGATTAGGAGAAACTTCCAACTTTGTTCATGTGCCTAGCCAGAACCTTGCTGCGGAACTAGTGTTTCAACGTCCTCCAGTATTAGAAAATAGTCGATTTGAGCCCCCGAAAGGAGGTCTTTCTGTAGCAGCTGTACAAGCGATGCAAGAAACCAAGGCAGGAGCGCCTGTTGCTGCTGCGGCTCCCGCAACAGGGAGTGCGCCTCCCACTCCTGCGAAGGAAGGTGAGGCTCCTACCGCTGCGGCTCCCGGAAAAGAAGAGGCGCCTCCCGCTGCTGCTGCCGCTCCCACTAAGGAGGGTGAGGCCCCTCCGGCTGTTGCCGCTGCTCCTGCGAAGGAGAGTGAGGCTCCCAGTCCTCCGGCTCCGGCAAAAGAAGGCGCTGCCCCGACTGTTGTAAATGCGCCTTTAACTCCAGAAACCCCTCCTACTAGCGATGCGCTCCAATCTCCTCATTCTTCTCCTGCTCTTGCAGAGCCGGCACATGGAGGAAAAGTGGTGGCAGGATGTTAATGAAAGTGAGCGGATTGTTCCTGGGTTTCGTAGGGGTGCTCTATGGCAATCCCCAAGATCATACAGTCATTCACGGCTCTGCTGCAGTTGCTGAAATAGGAAACGTATTGCAAATTCAAACCGCTGATCGGACCATTCTTCATTGGGATTCTTTCTCTATTCAGGCCGGTGAAATGACTTCGTTTATTCAACCTTCGGCGTCTTCCGCCGTATTGAATCGAGTCACGGGTTCAGAGATGAGCCAAATTATGGGGCACTTGCATTCGAATGGGCAGGTATACCTCGTTAACCCCCAAGGGATCCTCATTGGCCCTGAAGGAAAAATTGATACAGCCGGGTTTATTGCTTCTGCAGTAGACCTGCAAAACGTAGATTTTTTAAAGGGGGAATCGATCCACTTTCAAGGGGGAGCGGGCGATGTGGTCCATCTAGGGACCATTGAGACCTCCTCGGGTCCTGTAGTGCTGATTGGGCATAAAGTGAAGCACGCTGGAGAGATTCATGCTCCCCATGGAGTGGTCTCTTTGCTTTCCGGTTCCGATCTTCTTTTAGATGTAACGGGGCACGGACTTTTATTTATTAAGCCAGATTTCCAAGCCCACGGGATTGAAACCCTCGAAGAGGTGACCGCCTCCCTAGAAACGGGGTTATCTCCGACGGCGCTGGCTATTTCCCTTGAAGGGACTGTGGGAGCTCAGGAAATTTATATCGATAGCGGGGAAGGATCGATTCAGATCTTGCCGAGTGCGCGATTGCAAACTTCGGAGAACGGAACGATTCTTGTTCATGCCGAAAGAGGGGTCCTTTCCTGCCAGGGAACCGTCGAAAGCCCCTCTGGGACTGTTCATGTCCTGGGCAGAAACCTTTTTATTACGGATGGAGCCTCTATCGATGTATCGGGTGATTTTGGAGGAGGGGAGATCCTGGTCCAAGGAGATACCCAGTGGATCGGTCCAGAGGTACAAATAGCTCTCGATGCGAAAGTGGCGGGAGATGGTGGCCAAGCGATATTCTGGGGCGATCGAGGGACAATTTTTTCCGCGCAGGTCTCTGCTCAAGGGGGGCGAGAAACAGGGAATGGGGGTGTTGTAGAAATTTCTAGTCCGGGCTATTTTTCATTCAACGGGTTAGTAGACACTACAGCTCCTCAAGGGCAATCGGGGACGCTTCTTTTAGATCCGACCGATTTTACGATCAGCACAGGGGGCGATTCGGGATATACCTTTGCTGGAAACACCTATACAGGCGCTGCGAATACAGCTAATTTAAATACGACCACGTTAACCGCCCAACTAGCTTTAACAAACGTCATCGTCGATGCAACGGGTGGCCCTGGAGTTGGGTCAGGATTAATTGCTGTTGCCAATGATATTATTTGGAACTCCGCTCATTCTTTGACCCTCCAATCTGTAACCGGGATCATTGTTAGCGCCAATACAATCATCCAAAATACGGGGACTGGAACGATCTCGTTCACTTCGTCGGCTGGGACTGGATTGATCACAATTACTCCTCCCTATTTGACGTATGCACAACCGAGCTTGACGATTGCATCTGGAAGTAGTTTGGTCTTTTATGCGGGAACCACTGGTGCGATTCCAGTTGGCCCTACAAGCTTTCAATTTTATGGAGTCCCTTCTTCCTCGCCGCCGTTCATTCCTGTTCCGGAGCTTCCTCCTGCTACGCAAGCGGCGATAGCCATTGCGATCTCACAGCAAACAACGACCCCAGATCAGATAGCTGTTACGGACAGCGGCTCATTACAAGTTCCGTCTACTCCAACTCCCAAAATTGGGTGTAGAACCCCCTCTATATCGGTGCAAGGACTATGATATCCGTCCCTTTGATTCTCCTTTTTTTTGCCCAGGTATGCATTGTTTTAAAACAAGAGAAAAGGGCGTTTTATCTGACTCTCTTCGCGTTGATTTTTTCGTTTTTCATCTTATTTCATTATGCAACAACCGCTTTAAGGATTGTGCTATGACGCGAACGGTGAATGCTCTTTTAGTTTTGGTTTTGTCTGGGGTAATTCTTGCAGGATTTTACCAGCAATATTTTAGAGATAACCCGATTTGCGCTTTGTGTTATTTGCAAAGGATAGGAATGGTTGGAGTAGCAACCGGCTTATTAATGAATTTGCGCTTCGGCATTCGCTCTCGCCATTATGCATTGTCCCTTCTCTCCGCTTTTTTTGGCGGAGGGGTGGCTCTTCGCCATATTTGTCTCCATATCTGTCCCCAATTTCCGGTTTTTGGTAATCCCGTATTGGGACTGAGCCTCTATACTTGGTCCTTTTTGGTCTTTGTTTGTTCGAGCTTAAGTATCACTGTACTTCTCTTTTTCGATCCACCCCCAGAAAAAAGTATGAACCGATTCGAAAAAATGGCTTTTGGCCTGATCGTTGTCACAACGATACTGAACATTGGAAGCACATTGTCATGGCACGGTTAACGGGGCGGTGATCGTCCCTGAAGCACACTTCACTATTCCTCCAAC
>CAIVVG010000203.1 GCA_903909295.1 uncultured Chlamydiae bacterium | reverse complement strand
CAGCTGCCAGAGGGAGTAGTCGCAGGTGACGATGAGCTTGAGTCCATCGACGGAGAGAAAGGCGTCCCACTGCTTTTCCTTTTCGATGGTTTCCGCTTCAATCAGCCTCGCCGGGCCGAAATAGACATCGAGGGCGATAGCGATTTGTTCTAATAGGGCTCTTTGTTCTTTGGATTCTTGGAAGGAGAGTATGGAAATAGGGGCGGCTTGATTTTTTGTTTTCCATCGATGGGCGATTTTTTTTGCAATCGCATCGTTCGGAATCTCACCCAAGATGCGCAGCTCGGGGGATACTTTTGCCACGATGCGGCGGATTTCCACAAATGAGGCGGCCTCTACTTTTATAGGCTCTGGAGCGGGTAGTG
The DNA here is from genome assembly GCA_903909295.1 of uncultured Chlamydiae bacterium. Taxonomy (GTDB): domain Bacteria; phylum Chlamydiota; class Chlamydiia; order Chlamydiales; family SM23-39; genus CAIVVG01. The sequence continues at coordinate 6,799 of CAIVVG010000203.1, read as the reverse complement.
GTGTGGGAGGAGGAGTGTGCTCCACAGGGCGTGGTAGCGGTTTTGGTGGAGGGGGCGGGGGAGAGAGTTCTATGGGAATTATGGGGGGAGGCGGCGCGACTTTGGGAGGAGTCCATTTCTGGCGGAAATAGGCGGCGTCTTCGGCGCTTGCAAGCGGGGAGCCCTCTTCTTGGAGAAGGAGTTTGAGTTCCGAAATCAGTTCAGTCGCCTTCATAAAAACTCACAGCGATCAAGGGTTCTATTTTGTGGAAAAAGGAGGAGAATCCGCGGCGACTAAAGCCTTCGTAGAGTACGGCGCGGAGCTGATCTTGCCCTTCGGGAAAAAAGGAGTGAAAGAGGTTTTCCAACGTGTGGGGGCCGAGATAGCGGTTGATGGGCTCTTTGTGTTCCATTAAAAATACCAAGACATTTTCGTCGGATCTCGCCGCGTATACAGGGGCATTCAAAGCCTCAAAGAAGCAGAGGAACCCCAAGTGGAGCCGATCCAAGAAGAGCGACCAATCGGGTGAGGGGATCCATTTTTTGTTTTCGCACAGTTGTAGAATTATGCCGCGCATCTCTTCTAACGTGCTCACCTGCCGTTGTAGCAAGATCTCAGAATAAAAGCAAAGTTTGTCCAGCACACCGCTCTTCTGCGAGAGGGGGTTCTCTAGAGAGAGGAGCAAAAACTTTTCTACCTCTTTCAGGGTGCCTATTTCTGATTGGCGGCTCACTTCGAGGAGATGCAATCCCTGCAATAGTTCCTGCAACGCAAATCGCAAACTGAGAGAGCGGGCAACGGCGCGGTCGAGGTGGACGGGGAATGTAGGCCAAGGATAAAAACTACGCATAGAGTTTAAAGATTCATTTAAATGTCGGACGAGCGTAGCAGAAAAGGGACTCTTAAATCAACTCTTAAGTGCGTTGGAAAAGGAGCGTCGATTTTTGCGGCGCATGGAAATGGCCTTAGCCGCTTTTCCATAGGCCACTTCATGGAGATTTTCAATGGCGATAAAGGCGGTCGGGTCTTCGCGTAGGACGATCTCTTTGAGTTCGGCTAAATCCAGGCGTTCGACGATGATGAACAAGATATCTCGGTCTTCTCCTGAATAGCCCCCTTTTCCTTTGATGAAAGTGAGACCCAATCCCAATTCGTGTGTGATGATTTTGCTCAATTTATCGGGCTTGCTACACATGATCAGAACCGACTTGAGCTCTTCTAGCCCCGCAATGACGATATCCATGGTTTTGAAAGCCACGACGTAAGTCATCAGCGATCGCAAGGCGATGTGCCAGTCAGTAAAAATCCATCCGTAGGCGGTGAAGATAAAGACATTGAGGACGAAGATCACCTGGCCGACAGTAAATCCCTTGGTTCGGTTGATCAAGATCGCTAAGATTTCTGTTCCGTCGGTGCATCCTCCGTTGCGGATGATGAGCCCGGCGCCAGCGCCGAGGAGAGCGCCACCGATGACGATGGCCTCTAACGAGTCGGCTGAAAAGGAGGGGAGTCTCTGGAGGATCCAGAGGAAGAAGGCAAAGAGAACCATCGCTGCAAACATGTGGATCACGAAGGATCTACGGATATAGCGATAGGCCAAGTAGACGAAGGGCAAGTTCAAAATAAGGAAGAAGAATGAAATGTAGGCGTTGCCGTAAAGACGTCCTAGGATCAGGGAGATACCGATGACGCCGCCATCGATCAGATCGTTAGGGACCAGGAAGACCCGGAGGGCCGCTGCCGCGATGAAGGCACCGATGGTGATGCCAAGATAGTGCATGAAGTGGGACCGGATTTTCTGAGAGAGTGTTTTAGAGGCCATAATTGCACCATACCTCGAAAAACTTTTTTGTGCGCATAAAAATGCGCGGGAGACGGGGCTCGAACCCGCAACTTCCGCCGTGACAGGGCGGCGCTCTAACCAATTGAACTACTCCCGCAAGGTCTTGGGCGCAAAAGGACTCGAACCTATGACCACCTGTGTGTAAGACAGGCGCTCTACCAACTGAGCTATACGCCCTTGAACGTAAGCGATGATATTACCCGAAGCGGTTCTTTTTCTGCAAGCGAAGAATTTTATCGCAGAGTTGGTGGTGTCAAAAAATACTTACAGGTGCTATGCTGGGCTAGGAAAAAAAATAAAAGGAGCAGACGATGGGAAGTGTTAAGAGGGTGGCTGCGCTAGCTGTCACTAGTGTGAGTCTGTTGTGTTGTAATCAGTTGGAGGGGGTTGGATCTCAAGAGATTGCGAGCGACCTTTTGATTCAGGTGGAAAACCAGAATGCAGACGGTGCACTAGGGGTGATGGATCGTCTCGGTGAGATGATAGAGGCTTCTGAGGATCCTCTCGCCGAGAGTCGGAAATTTTTGCAGACATTTCTAAAAGAGCTCAATGCGAAATATGGCTTAAACTTGACCCTGCATGATGCCTGTAGGTTCGTTAGAGACAACTTTCATGCTCTGGGGCTTCCTGAGGAGTCAAGAGAGGACATTCTAGGGGTCATCGCGTTATATGAACAAGAGCCTGCCACTCCTTGATAACAGCCCGCCATTTTTTCCTCCTTTGCCTCTTACTCACTGGCTGCGCGCCTGCGACCCTGGAAGAGCTCCGCTGGGAGGGGGAGGCTGAGACGAGGAAATTGACCCAAGAGCTGGGGAAGATCGCGAGTCGGGAGGAGCTTCAGAGGGCGCTCCCTCGCCTGAGGAAGCGCTACACCAAGATCGCTTCTCTCGTGGTCCAGGCACGGAAATGGGAGGCGGGTACCACCCAAGGCCCCTCCGCGGAGAGCGAAGAGCTCTTTATCCAATTGGCCCGCCTCTATGAGATTCCGGGGGCCAAGGAGCTTATCGAGTCCGCCCAGCAGGAGGCAATTCGGCGGCTGGATCGAGATCTGTAAAGAGCTGGTCGACGGCGGCTTTGTGTTGTTTAAAAGCGGCTTGATCAGTGAGCTGGTTTACGTGGATGGGGACTACTGCGATAAATCCCTGTTGCATGAGGGCGACGTCGCTCTCTGGTTCTTCTTCACAAGAGCTCCACTTTCCTCCGAGCCAGTAGTAGGGGACCCCTTCGGGGTGGATCCTTCGATCGGGCTCTTCTACGAAGTGGCCAAGTCCTTGCTTAGCCATCCGCATTCCAACGATTCGCTGGTCGGCATTTTGAGGGAAATTGACGTTGAGAAAGGTCCCTTGGGGAAGAGGGTTTTTAAGGACGTGCATGACGAGCGGAGAGATGTATTTTTTCGTTACAGCCAGTGAGGGGCCTTGGCCGTCGGCAAAGGAAAAGGCGATGCCGGGGATGTTTTTAAAAGCGGCTTCAATCACGCCGCCAACCGTACCGCTGTAGAGGACAGTCCGTCCTGCGTTTGATCCGTTGTTGATCCCAGACAAGACGAGATCAGGTCTCCGATCTAAGATAATGCTGACACCCATTTTAACGCAGTCGGCGGGGGTCCCTGTGACAGACCAGGCGGGGGTGTTCCCTTCCCATTGAATAGGTCTGACGTTCAGGGGTTTGGTCCAGGTGATTCCCAATCCACAACCCGATTTTTCGGTATGGGGAGCGATGATTGCGATGTCGGCGTGTTCTTGCACCGCTTCCCATAAGTGGCGGATGCCGGGCGCTTGGATGCCATCGTCGTTGGTAATGAGAATGAAGGGACGAGCCATAAACCTACCTTTTTTTTGTAATGAATGAGACGGCTAAAATAGCGAGGATGCTAAAGACAAATCCCGCTACGACGGAGGGGACTACCACGTGGTAGTGCTCTTCGAAGTAGGGCCAAATTGCCGAGGTGAGACCTCCGACGAGAATCCCTGCAAATGCGCCGTGTTTATTGATGTTTTTAAGATAGAGAGATAGAAGCACTAGGGGGCCAAAAGAGGCGCCCAGGCCAGACCAGGAGTAGAGGACCAGTGTATAGATGGACGCAACCTTGAAGAAGGCGATGAGGAAGCCCAAGAATGCGATCAAAATAACAGCTGCCCGAGAGACCCAGAGAAGCTCCTTATGGGAGGCGTTTTGCCGAAAAATCCGCTTATAAAAGTCTTCTGATAAATTCGACGCAACCACCAGAATCTGTGCTGCCATCACATTGGTTGTTGCGGCCAAAATCGCGCACAAAACAAGACCCGCGAAAAAACTGGGCAAGGTGGTCTTGACGATGTCTAGAATGACCCTCTGAGGATCGTGGAGACCTTGGGGGAAAATGTAGATCCCAATGAGGCCAATGACCGTTGCGGCCCCCAAAGCGATGATCTGCCAGCTGATACCTAAGTATTTTGCCTTGCTCATTTCGGAGACATGCCGAATCCCCATGAATTTTGTCAGGATGTGGGGTTGCCCAAAATAGCCAAGTCCCCAACCCAAGGCTCCGAAGAGAATTTTCATCAACGTAGTGCCAGAAAAGTCGGGGAAGAGCGACGTGGAGAGGTGCTGCGTTCGCACCGCATCCATAACGGGAGTCATGCCGCCGAATTTAGCTAAAAGGAGCAGAGGAATGAAGACGATGACTCCTAAGAGGAAAAAGCCCTGAAAGAGGTCGATCCAAGCGACAGTTCGGTACCCCCCAGAAAAGACATAGATCACCACAATGACAAGACCGACTGAGATCCCGATCAGGTAATGGAGGCCAAAGAGCGATTCGACGAGCAAGCCTAAAGCGACGACCCCCGATGAGATATAAAACGTGAAGAACAGCACCGACATGAAGGCAGAGACCACTCGGATACGACCCGAAGTGTCCATAAAGCGCGACTCGAAATAGGAGTTCAGGGTCAAACTGTTAAAATGCTCTGTAGCTGTGCGCAAGCGGGGAGCGACGAAGTGCCAGTTGAGGAACATGAAGAGGGTCAGCCCCACGGCCGTCCACCCAGCGAATACCCCCTGCGTAAAGACGGTGGCCGGGTAGGCCAAAAAGAGCCAACTGCTCATATCGCTCGCGTGGGCGGAAAGAGCGGTTAGCCAGAAATTCAAGGAGCGATTTCCCAATACGAAATCGGTATCGGATGTTTGCTTTCGGTAGGAGAAAAAAGCGATCCCTAAAACGACGGCGAAATATCCAAAGAAGGTAGCGAGCTCGAGTAAAATAGGAATTGTTGCAACTGACATATTTCTATCCTGTATACAATTTTTTCAAGATCCTCTCAAGGCTTTATTAGACCCCTGCAGCAGACCTGCCCGCGACAAATTACTGCGTGCATGGGGGAATATTTTTTCGATCTGACCCAATAATTCATCCACCTGTTTCCTCTTCGAGTTTTGTCCTACAGGGCACTGGCAAGTGATCCGCGCAAAGCCGTACTGGTCAGCAAAAATCCGTAAATCGGCCTCTTTGACGTAGATGAGCGGCCGAATAATAGTCACGCCATAAGCATGCATCGGGACTTTGGGTAAATTGGCTGCAAATTCGGCCTTGTGCAGCAAGTTCAAGAGAAGCGTCTGCGCGCTATCGTCTGCGTGGTGGCCGAAGGCAACCGTTGTAGCCCCCACCTCCTTGGCCGCCTCAAAAATAAGCGTCCTCCGCTCTCGAGAGCACCGGTAGCACTCCAGCCCCTCCCGCTTCTGCGTAGAGGAGCGCCGGATGAACTCGACCCCTAGCTCCTTGCAGATGGTGGCCAAAAAATTCCCATCCACCCCCGCCCCGCAGGAGAATTCCCCATCCACATGGATCGCAAAGAGCTCAAAGGAGGGGAACCCCCGCCCCCGCAGCGAGTGGAGAAGAAATAGAAGGCCCAAGGAGTCTTTTCCCCCGCTGAGGGCGATAGCCAGTTTCTCGGTTTCGGGGCCGATGAGCTCAAAGTCAAAAATAGCTTTGCGGACGCAACTCTCGAGCTCTTTACCGAGAGAAGTCCAAGGAGGGCGGGCAATGGGGATGTGCAATTTCATAAAAGTTCCCTCCAGTTTACTCCCCTCCCCAGACAAATAGCAATAGACTTTTACATCCCTCTCTGTTACACTCCTTCTCTATGAAAAAAGTTGGACGTAACGATCCTTGTCCTTGTGAGTCAGGGAAAAAATTCAAAAAATGTTGTGAGCCGAAGGCGATTGGGGGCAAGTTTTTAGCCACCAAGATCGAATCGAGCACACCGATGACCTCCCTATTCAATCGGGTGGTGACCCCCATTTCCCTTGAGGAAAAGAAGGCCGACGAAGCAAAAAGTTGAGATCAAAGGGAGATTTTGGTACAGTTGATAGCACTGTATTTGCTGGCGTAGCTCAATGGTAGAGCGCCCGACTTGTAATCGGACGGTTGAGGGTTCAATTCCTTTCGCCAGCATTTTTTTATGGGAGCTTCGCATAGCGGCAATTGCAAGGGACTGTAAATCCCTCACCTTCGGGTTTCGCTGGTTCGAGTCCAGCCGCTCCCAAAATAAAAACCTCGCTACTGCGAGGTTTTTTTTTGTGAGCGAGCGACATGCCAATGCATGTCGCGTGCTGGACTCGAATCCTTTTTGATGTTTTGCGTTTTGCAAAACCAAAAAGGATCGCCGGCCCGGCAGGACGAGCCTTTGGCTCGCCGTGAGGGCGTCCCATGCGTGGCGAAGCACACGCATGCGGGAAAGGGGGTGTGGGGGAAAGGGCGGAGCGCCTTTCCCCCACTTTCCGCTGAGTATAGAGGAGTTGTTATGTATGTGTAATCTTTGTGAGTCTATTGGTTCTTCGGAAAGTTCGACAGGTGTGGAAGACATTACTTTGGAATTTCTGTCTACTTTTAAGGCGCAGTCCCAGGAACACCCTTTTTTGATTTTGATCGGGGGATTTCAAGGCTCAGGCAAATCTTCGTTAGCGGAGCGCCTTCAGAAGATATACGACATAAACGT
>CAIVVG010000202.1 GCA_903909295.1 uncultured Chlamydiae bacterium | reverse complement strand
CAATACAGGAGTTGGAATGCAATATATGCATCCCGAAAATAGAGGGGCATATGTAAGGGTTATGCCAGGCATGGCTCATAGTCTTTTGCCATATCAGCGAGAGCCTTATGTAGTCCAAATGAAGGATGGGCAGGCTCTTGATAAATCTGGGAACCTTATTCCTGCTTTTTCTCCAGAAGCGCACATACCGATTAATGAATTTGTTTTTAGGAAAGAGCATGCATGTTTATAACGGAAGATTGGGAAGGTTTCTCAGAGACCTCCCGTGTATTATAGATAAGGACCGAAGGAACGTATGGAGCATTCATGACAAAGACAAAGAGTTTGGGGACTTAGGTTATCTATTGGATGATTGTGAATATGCTTTACTGTTTGAATCCTCTCAGCTCAATGAAAACCAGTGTAAACTAATGGTGCTCTTCTATGCACGGTTTGAGGCATTTTATCAAGCTTGTGATCGTCTTAACGAATGTGAAGAGCATCTCGATTGGGAAGGTATCGTAAGTGTGGCAAACAAAATATTGGAGGCATTTGATTACGAGCCATTAAAGGTATAGATACCCTCTAAGCGAGATAGATCCCTACTGTTCATACAGAACCCTTGCCGTAGACAAGACCTCATTGCGGAAATAACGGCTCAAGCCATTGGGGGTCTTTAAATCCACTTCTCTCCCTACAATTGCGCTGAGTTCCTCCTGCATGTCAACAATACCGAAGAGGCCAGGCACCTTTTCTTTATCGAATTTGACCAGAACATCGACGTCGCTCGATGCGGTGAAGTGAGCGGTTAAAACAGAACCGAAGAGAGCGAGATAGGTAATGTGATGCTTCCTACAAAACGCGCCGATTTTTCTTTTGTCTATTCGAACGGGTAGCTTTTTCATCTAAGAAAAAGTCGGAGGTAGTCTTTTTGTGTTTCTCGGACCATTCGGGCGATAAAGTGGATGAAGTCTTTGTTGTCGATATGGGCATGCTCAAGGGCATCGATGTATTCCCTCCTCGTGATGGGGGGGATGATGGCGATGGTATAGTTCTCTTGGAGCAGGAGAAGGTTCATGAGGAGCCTGGCCGTGCGGCCGTTGCCGTCGATGAAGGGGTGGATGAAGACAAAGTCCAGGTGGGCCAAGGCGGCCGCTTGAACGGGGTGATGTTCTTTCCTGAATGTGTCGATTCGGGGGATGAGTTTTTTCCTCAAGGATGCTAGGTCGCTGGGCTTGGGCAGTGGGTATTTCGAGCCGGTGATGATGGCTTTGGTCGATCTGTATTTTCCGGCGTGCTCTTCATCGATCCGAAAGTAGAAGAGTTGGTGCAGTCGTTGGATGTCTGCTTCTCGGATTGTTTTTTCTTTTACAAGAGTGTAGAGGAAGTCGTAGGCTTCTGCGTGGCCAACTGCTTCGAGGTGGTCTTTGAGCGGCTTGCCGCCAATTGTGATTCCCTTTTCTAAGACGATCTTGGTCTCTGATTCAGTGAGGGTATTCCCTTCCAGAGCATTGCTCGAAAATGTAAGCGCAATCTTGTAGTACTCTCGGATCTGTTTCAGGAGAGTGGCATCGAGAGGCCTAAAGGAGTTAATCTCTTTTTGGAGGGCGTCGATTTCTGTATACATAAGCCCTGTATTCTACGGTGGATTTAATAGGGACACAAGCGCTATTCTGAAGGTACTGTGAAGAAAGCTCTTGTCATTGGATTTGGGATCAGTGGGCAATCGGCAGCGCGTCTCTTGATGCGTCACGGCTTTGCCGTGGTCGCCGCTGACAAGAACAGAAACCTCCCTCATCCGGTGGGGATGGAGCTCGTGTCTGATGCCGCGCCCATTGCGTGGGAGGGGCTCGAATTAGCCATCCTTTCGCCGGGCATTCCCCCGACGCATCCGCTGGCTCGGCAGGTCGTCGAAAAGGGGATCGAGCTGATCGGTGAGGTGGAGCTGGCGTTTCGCTATGTGCGCAATCGGTGTGTGGGGGTGACCGGCTCGAATGGGAAGACGACGACGACGTTGCTGACGACGCACCTACTCAGCGCGGCGGGGCAGAAGGCGCGGGCGGTGGGGAATGTGGGTCAGAGCATGACGGCGGCGCTCGAGGTAGCCGACCCGGACGAAGTGTGGGTGGTCGAGCTGAGCTCTTTTCAGCTCGAGTCGCTGCGGACTGACAAGCTAGAAGCGAGTGTCGTTCTCAACATCACGCCCAATCACTTGGATCGGTACTCTTCCATGGAGGAGTACGCAAGAGCGAAGGCGCATATTCAACAATGCACGCGGGGGATTGTAGCGATCTCTGAGCAGGTGGCGCGCGATTGGGGTCCTCTGTTCTCTCCTACGCGGTTTGATCTTGCGCCGATTCGAAATTTCCGTTATGGTTTGCTCGAAAGACAAAATGCGGAAGCTGCTTTTTGGCTTTGCTCGCAGCTGGGGCTGCCGGATGTGACAGATTTTGTGGAGACGTTTGTCAGGCCACCGCACCGCCTGGAATGGGTCGCCGAGATAAACGGGGTCTCTTACTACAACGACAGCAAGGCGACGAGTGTGGATGCCGTGTTGCATGCGCTCCAGTTTTTCGAGGGCTCCGTGGTGTTGATCGCTGGGGGCAAGGATAAGGGAGCCTCCTATGCGCCTTGGGAAAAGGCGTTTCGAGGGAAGGTGCGGCAGCTGGTGCTCTATGGAGAGGCTGCAGAGAAGATTGAGCAAGAGATTGGCTCCGCGGTCCCCTTAGTGCGAGTGGGGGCATTTGATGAGGCGGTCCGTTTGAGTCGGAGTGAGGCTCGCGAAAAGGAAGTTGTGCTTTTATCCCCGGGTTGTTCGAGCTACGATCAATTTCACGGGTTTGAACAGAGGGGAGAGGCGTTTAAGAGGATGGTGATGTCATGGATCGAAAAAAAACAATCTTGATCGCTGTATTGGTCAATGCGGGGCTCCTTTGCGTGCTCCTGATTGCGGCTCTCACAACGCAAGAAGAGGTGCTCCCTTCGACGCCCCTTTTGGGTCAGGCGGCGCCAGTGCTTCCGAAAATGGAAGAGCGGCCTCTCTTTACTGGGGAATTCCAAACCCAAGAGATTCCTCAGCCGATCGTCTTAGCTCCTGCGCCTCCCTCTGCGGAAACCTTCGCGAAAGAAGAACCGATTGTGCATGCGCTTCCCGCGATTGTGCAGCCTGCCGAAAAACCGATTGCGCAGGCTCCTAAGCCCGCTGCAGGGAGAACGGTCACTGTGCGCAAGGGGGACAATTTGGAAAAGCTCGCAAGGGCGAACCATGTCACGGTCGATGAGATCATGAAGCTCAATCAGTTGGCGAGCAATTTCCTCAAAGAGGGGCAAGTGCTCCGGTTGCCGGCAGAGAAAACGGCGGCAAGTGCTCCGGCAACTCCTCAAAAGAGCTCTGGCGCCGATTATTACACGGTGAAAGTGGGCGATAATCCGTGGACGATTGCGATGAAGCACCACATGAAAGTGGAGGAGTTGCTCCGTCTCAATGGGCTCAATCAGGAAAAAGCTCGCAAGCTAAAGCCTGGCGATCGGCTCCGAGTAAAATAATGCGCGCGCCTCTTACACTCATTGTGGCAGTGGCTCTGTTATTTTCGATCGGGCTTCTCATGGTGTTCAATACGACGGCGGCTGAAATCATCGACCGGTCGCTTGCGACGAGTACGCATGCGGCGCTCCTCAAGCAGCTCGCTTATGGAATCATTGGGATCGGGCTGGGCAGTCTGCTCTACCGTTGGGGCTATGAGTCCCTTCTCCGGTGGAGTGTTCCTCTGCTCATCTTCGGATCTGTCCTCCTTCTTTTGGTGTGGGTGCCGGGGATCGGTTTTAGCGTCAACGGAGCGCGCCGGTGGATCGGTTTTGGGAAAATCTCTTTTCAGCCCTCTGAGCTGATCAAACTCCTCTTGCCGGCAGCGTACATTCAGTGGTACTTAAAACAACAGCAGCCGATTGAGCTGAAAACCCTTCTCAGGATGTTGGCTTGCCTCGCTTTTCCCATCGGATTGATCTTGTTGGAGCCAGACAACGGAACGGCTGTCGTTCTGCTGGCTGTCTTGGTGGTTTTGTTTTTTCTCTCTCGCCTCAATGCCTCTTACTGGGCGCTCCCTTTGGGGTGCCTGATCTGTTTGGGGGGCATCGTCGGATGGCAAATGCCCCACGTTCGCTCCCGCATCCAAGTCTATTTGCATCCCGAGTTTGATTTGCGGGGCAAGGGGCACCAGCCTCACCAGGCGAAGATCGCCGCAGGTTCAGGTCAACTGTTCGGGCGAGGGCTAGGGGAAAGTTTGCAAAAACTCAACTACTTGCCCGAAGCGCGCAACGACTACATTGCGGCGATCTACGCGGAGGAAACAGGGTTTATCGGAGTGGTGGTCTTGATCGCCCTTTACGTCCTCGTCACCTATGCCGGTTTTGCGATTGCGCTCAGCGCGCGCGATACGGGGGGATTTTTATTGGCGAGCACGCTCACTTTTTTGATCTCGCTCCAGGCTTTTTTAAATCTGGGGATCGTATCGGGGCTTTTGCCGAGCAAGGGGATGACCCTTCCGTTTTTTTCTCAAGGGGGCACTTCGCTGATGGTCAATATGGCGGCGCTTTTTGTGCTTCTTGACATTGCCCGCAAGTCGAAGAGGGTGGAGTACGATGCTTAATTGTCAGGGGAGGAAAAAAAATAACCACAGAGGCACAGAGAGGAGAGGGGTAGCACAGAGATTAAATTTCTTTTTTGCGAGAGCAAAAAAGAAAGAATCATATCCTGTTATTTTTTTTGGGAGCGCGAGGGCTTCCCTCCCCCCAGGTGGAGGACTATGCTTAAAGTCTTGATCGGGGCAGGGGGGAGCGGGGGGCACCTCTTTCCCGCACAGCAGCTGGCTCGGCAATTGGATCGGGAGCGGGTTCTCTTTGCGGGGCATGGACTCGAGGATAGCCCTTTCTTTGAGAAAGAAAGGGTCCCTTTTGTCGAGATCTCAGCGGGTCCCTTGAGGCGCCCATTTGCTCTGTGGAAGGGGTTTTGGCAAAGCATTGCTCTCCTGCGTAGATTTGATCCCGATGTGGTGGTCGGATTTGGAAGTTACCACTCGTTGCCCATTCTCCTTGCGGCGGCGGTTTTAAGAAAAAAAATTGTCCTCTTCGAGGCCAATTGTACGCCGGGGAAAGTGAATCGGTTGATCCGTCCTTTTGCACACGTCTTTGCTGCCCAGTTTCCCCAGAAAAAAAGTACATTGATTCCAATGCGCTCTCTGATGCTTCCCTCAAAAGAGGAGGCGAGAGCCCATTACGGGCTTAAAGGGGACCTGTTTACTATTCTTGTTTTTGGGGGCTCTCAAGGGGCGCAATTTCTCAATGAGTTACTTCCGCGGGTGGTGCCTCTTTTGGCGATTCCTTGTCAGGTGTTGCACTTTACCGGGAAGGGGAGTGTGGAGTACACTGTCCCTTCGGTGGTCAAACCTTTTGAGCCGGCGATGAGTTGGGCGTACGCGGCCGCCGATGTGGTTGTGTGCCGCTCCGGAGCGGGAACGGTGGCCGAGTTGATCCAGGCTGAAAAGCCGGCGCTCTTGATTCCTTACCCTTATGCGGGGGGGCACCAGATTGACAATGGCGCATTTTTAGCTAGACACGGGGCCCGAATGGTGCTTCAATCTAAGGCGACTGCAGAGAAGGTGGCAGGGGAAATTGCGTTGTTGAGGAGTGAGGAAGCGCGGCAAGCACTGCGGACGCTAAAGGGGCAAGCCCAAGGCACTGAGCTCTGTGAATTGGTGAGGAAGCTAGGAGAGTGAATGGAAACGTACCACTTTATTGGGTTGGGGGGCATTGGAATGAGCGCTCTCGCGCGCATTTTACTGCAAAAGGGGCATTCGGTGCAGGGGAGCGATGCGGCCTCATCGGCTCTGCTCGAAGAGCTGGCTGGGGAGGGGGCGCTCGCGCAAGTGGGGCACTCAGCTGAGCGGGTCCTCGCGGGAATGACCGTTGTTTACAGCAGCGGGATTCACGAGTCTAATCCAGAACTCGTCCACGCACAAAAACTCCATCTCAAGGTGCTCCACCGCTCTGATTTACTCGACCGACTGATGCGGGGGAAAAAGGCCCTGCTCGTGACGGGAACGCATGGCAAGACGACGACGACGGCGCTGCTGACTGCAGTGTTGCAAGAGGCGGGCGTCGACCCTTCCTTTGTGGTGGGGGGGATTCTCCGCTCGCTCAACACCAATGGGAAAGCGGGGTTGGGGACTTATTTCGTAGCTGAGGCGGATGAGAGCGACGGCTCTTTTCTCAAAACGGCTTCCTTTGGCGCCATCGTAACGAATTTAGAGGATGAGCATCTCAATTACTGGGGCTCTTCGGAGAAGTTGACGGCGGCGTTCGCCCAGTTCTTTTCCCAGGTACAGCGGCCGCAGCATCTCTTCTGGTGTGGCGATGATGCGCGGCTAAAAGCGCTCTGCCCGCCAGGGCGCTCCTACGGTTTTTCCGAGGGGGTCGATTTACAACTCACCGCCTTTCGAGAAAAAGAGGGGGGCATTGAGTTTTCTCTAGGGCCTTATAGAGCTGTCGAGCTCAATCTCTTTGGTATGCACAATGCTCTCAATGGCGCCGCAGTATTCGGCCTGGCTTTGAGTCTCGGAATCGATGAAGCGGTCATTCGAAGGGCGTTTAAAACTTTTTCCGGCACAGGGCGCAGGCTCGAGAAAAAAGGGGAAGCCCGTTGCCTCCAAGTGTACGACGATTATGGGCACCATCCGACCGAAATCCGCGCTACGTTGCGAGCGCTACGAGGACAAATTCGGGAGCGGCGCCTCGTCGTTCTCTTTCAGCCGCACCGCTATAGCCGCGTGAAAGATCTCATGCAAGAATTTTTGACCTGTTGGGATGACGCTGATCTGGTCGTTTTGACCGATGTGTATGCTGCAGGGGAGGCCCCTTTATCGGGCATCGACTTGTATCCCGCGCTAAAACAAAAACTGGGGAAGAAACTCCATTACCTCCCGCGCCCCCAAATGGAGAGGAGCGTTCTTCCCTTCCTCGTGCCTCACGATGTCGTTTTGACGATCGGAGCGGGGGACATTACGAAAGTGGGGGAACCGATTTTACAGGAGTTTCGGGGCAAGCTCAAAGTGGGGGTCCTTTTTGGGGGGACCTCTATAGAACATCCGATCTCTTTGTTATCGGCGCGCAACATCATCGAGTCGCTGGAGTCCGACCTCTACGATGTGCGCCTTTTTGGAGTGACCCAAAAGGGGACATGGGTATGGGGGCCTGATGCGATGGAGAGGTTGTCTGAGGAAGGGGAGCAGGCCCCGTTTGATGAGCTCCTCGCCTGTGACGTGATGTTTCCCGTCTTCCACGGCCCACAAGGAGAAGATGGAATGATACAGGGGTTTTTCGATACTCTGCGCATTCCCTATGTGGGATGCGATTACCGCTCGTCATCGATCTGTATGCAAAAAGCGTGGACCAAGCACGCCGCCATTCTCAACAACGTTCCGACAGCGCCTTACTTAGAGATCGATATTCACGCCTACCGAAAAGATCCAGAAGGGTGGCGCCATCAGATCGAATCGCGCTTCGAGTATCCCCTCTGGGTCAAAGCGGTCCATTTGGGATCGAGCCTCGGGGTGACCCGCGCAGCTCAGAGCGAAGAGCTTATCCAAGCCATTGAAAATGCATTCGTTCACGACGATGCGCTCATCGTAGAGCCGGAGATCGATGGGAGGGAGATCGAATTTTCTGTCCTGGGCAACCAGTGGATCAGAGTCGCTCCGCCAGGAGAGATTTTGAAAGGGGGAGGCTTTTACGATTACGACAAAAAATACGGTCCGAACGCAAGCGGTGTTCAGACTCCCGCCGATATCTCCCTTCTGCAGAGGAAAATAGGGACTGAACTCGCAGAAAAGGTCTTTCGCTCTCTCGGATGCAAGGGGCTCGCGCGGGTCGACTTTTTCCTCGATCGCAGTGGCCATTTTTGGCTGAACGAAATCAACCCTATGCCGGGGTTTACGCGAAATAGCGGATATCCGAAAATGTGGGTGGCAGGGGGACTCTCTCAGCGCAAGCTTTGCGATGAGCTCATTGTTCTCGCCTTACATAAAGCCCGGAGTTTGCGTTGAACCAACAGTGGACGCTGCCTCAAGCTCTCTTCTGTCTGATCGGCTCCACTGTTTTGACCCTTTCCCTCTGTTTTGGGGGCTATTCCTTTTGGACGCACCATCGGAGGGCGAAGCTCAGTGACGCAAAGTACCGGATCGTCGCGCTCATCCAGACAGGCCCTGAAAAAGAGGCTTTAAAAACCGCTTACCTAGCCGAGTTACTCGGACTCTCTGCAGACAATCCTGTCTCCTTGTACTCGTTTGATATCCAAAAAGCTGAGGAAAAGCTCCTCTCCTCGCCCCTGATTGTTCAGGCGAGCGTAAAGAGACTTCCTCCCGGCACGCTCTCCATTGATTACGAAGTGCGCAAGCCAATCGCTTGGCTGGCCGACTATAAAAATACAGGGATCGACAGGGATGGGTATCTCTTCCCGATCGCTCCGTTCTTCTCTCCCAAGCAGTTGCCTGAAGTGTACTTGGGCCTCCCCCCATTTGGCGCGCCTGAGGATCGGTACGGCAGGGTCGGCGGGCAGTGGCTTGTCCCCATCCAGAGTCGTTACTTGAACTTGGCCCTCGAGATCTTGCAAGGGCTCGAAGGCTCTCCTTGGCGCCAAGGACTCCGCGTCCAGCGAATCGATGTCTCCAATGCCTTTGCTCCGACTTTGGGCACTCGAGAGATCGTCTTATTTACAGAAGAAGAGGTCTCTTTCCGACAGGAAGGGACTGAAATTGTGTGCGTGTTCCCCAAAATCTTGCGCCTCGCTCCCAAGGAATACCAGCAACAATTGGCTAATTTCTTTGGCTTACGCAAGTCGATGTTAGAAGATTACCGAAGACAGGTCTCTACAGTACAGAAAAATAACCGTTTTGCGCCTCGCATCATCGATTTACGCATCCCTCAGCTCGCCTTCATCGACAAATCTTAAGAGGGTATTTTTTACAGAACACCATCTAACCATCGATATCCTCTACATACTTGAAGAACTTTTCCAAAGTGTCTAGAGAGGGCCCTTTTTTCGTAGGAATCATGAAGTGTTTATATTTTTCTGAGACTTTGCCCCCTTTCCACTGGGCGTCTAGTTTCGGGGTTCTCTGGTAGAGTCGAAACAGGGACTTTTCAGCATACTCCATACCGAGGCCGGTGGGGAGATCTTGTTTGATTCTGAGGAGAAATTTGGACATCACCAAGATGGCCTCCAATACTTTTACAGCACGGACTCGATCTGCTTCAGATACGGTCCCGATCGTTTGCCTCGCTCTCTCGAGATAATCGAGCACCTCGAGAAGGCCGCCCCAGCTTGGTCTTTGGAGGAACCGATTTTCTACGATTGGGAAAAGGAGGGAATAGGGGTGGTTTTCTGGCTTAGCCTTATGATTTTGCTCCTTGACCCAGTCTTTCAAAATTCCGTGGTCGATGATGTATAGAAAGGCCTTATCTTCCCGAGGCGGTGAAAAAAATATCTCAAATAAAAGGGGCCATGTTCCGGGTGCCCCTAGGTTGCTGGGGTGTCTTAGGTCATCTAGATCAAAAAGCTTTTTCTTAAGACCTCGTGCTATTTTCTCCGCGATTTCGTTAACAACAGGTGCATCGTGGTTGGCTTTGAGTTGGAAGATGAGATTGCGTAGATCGTAAAGACACACTTCTTTCGCTTGCGAGCGGGTGAGGCGCAGCTTTTGAAGAGCCTCTAATTCTCGACTGACCTTTTCAAAGGTTTTTTGCTCTGCGGCTTCTGTATAGAGAGAGTATAGTTTTTTAGCGAGGGGGGAATTGCTTTTTTGAAGTTCGATGAGTGGGGATATTTTTCGACCGTTGAGAGTGGCGCTCATGGAGAAGGGAAGCGTCAGTTTCACCAGTGCGTATTCATCGCGCAGTCGTAGAACTCTTTTCATGTCCGCTTCTGTTAAACGGGTGGTCTCGATGAATATTCCACACAACCGGAGCCACCTGGCCCAAATAGCGGGCTGGGGAACGTCCGTTGTTTTGAGCAGATCAAAAGCGGATTCGATGAAATTTAAGCATTGAGCCCCCTTTGAGTATCCCCCGACATGTATGAGAAACTCACATTGGTGGTACGGATTTTTGAACGATGCCATCATCTCATCCACACATCGCTTGAAGGGAAAACGGAGGAGAGAGAGATCGTCCAAGGTGACTCCTCCTTGTTGCAGGCCAGCTGTGGCAGATTGTACCAATTGGTCGAGCAAAAATAGTTGTTGCGCAGCTTGCTCTTTACCCAATTGCCTCAAGTAGTTGGAGAGGAGCAAAATATCGTGAAGATAGAAATGCCTTTTTATCTCGAGCATTTTCTTGGGAATTTTGCGCAGGAGCTGTTCATGAAGCGCTTTCACCGTCTCAAAATCGAAGGGGTACTGCTCCAAGGCTCTTCGAGTATCTGGATGAGAAGGGTTATTAAACAGGGCCGTTCGCAAGTGTTCCAGAGGACTTTTAGGGAGAGGGGCGCTCTCTTCTACCACTGGGACCGGCTCTCCAAGGCCCAGCGATTCTAGCAGGTCTTTATCCAAATGAGGGTGGAGAGATAAGTAGTTTTCCGCAAAGGAGATCGGCTTGCATTTTAACCACTCAACGACGCTTCTCCGGTATTGGGGCAAAGACAAGAGATACTGGAGATCCATCGGATTGTCTGACATCCGTTCCAGAAGGTTTTTTAAAGGAACCTTCCCTTCTTGGACCTGCCCTGTGAGCGTTTCAAGGTCGATCGGCGGCAGAGGGGAGGGGAGCTCTTTTTCCACGGCGACCTGAAAAAAGTGCTTCAAATCTTCTGCAGAATGGGGGAATTGATTGCTAAGTTGCTGCAAAAGCGCATGCATCAAGATGGACTCCCCCGGATCGCGGAGCTCTTTTTGCATGACATCAAAGAGCTGCTTTGGAGAGAGCAACAAATAGTTATTGCCGATGATCACCCTATTTTTTCTTTCCACGCGACACTGGATGGTTTTATCTGGGAGAGCCGCCCTATCTTGCGGATCGCAGCGCAAGTAGAGATAGCAACAGGCATGCTTGCAGAAAGCTTCGATTTCTTCAGGCCTACAAGGGGCCGTAGCGCTTA
Source organism: uncultured Chlamydiae bacterium (assembly GCA_903909295.1). GTDB lineage: Bacteria > Chlamydiota > Chlamydiia > Chlamydiales > SM23-39 > CAIVVG01. The sequence goes on along the minus strand of CAIVVG010000202.1, from coordinate 572 downwards.
AGAGAGGTAAGATGGGAAGCTTACTGATATCCTCTCCCTGACGTGCAAAAATGGCGTAGTAGTTGAGGAGATAGATAGTTTGTCCCTCAGGATCGTCGGGATAGTGTTTATTTAAGAATTTTTGTAGATCTACTATATCATCGGGTTTTTTGAGCGCCGTTTCCACGAAGAGTTTTTCAAGAGCCGGATCATCTACGGTATAACCCTTGGAAAGAAGGCGGCAGTAGGCTCGAAATCCATTATCCAGCAGGGGAATGCGTTTAGGATTTACAGTAAATTGACACTTGTTTAACAGCTTAAGAGCTTGCGCCGGATCATACCCGTCGAGAGTCCGAATCGGGATCTTGTCTCCCCCGAATAACAGCGTGGCTAAATCGATCTGAATGGAGTCCGCAGAGCTGATGCAGGAGTTGTCTCGCTTCCCCACGATGGTTACATCGATGTCTTGAGGAAACCCGAAAATATAGGTGCCCAGTGCCTGGATGGAAAATTTCCCCGGGATCAACTTGCGCGTCTGTCTCCATCGTATCGTTTCGCTATCTTTGATCTGAGGGTTCTTTGCGGTCATCCAT
>CAIVVG010000201.1 GCA_903909295.1 uncultured Chlamydiae bacterium | reverse complement strand
TCACTGGCTCATATATGATGGAGATAAAGTTATTGGGTATGCCCATGTACAAATATGGCCAGAGCATAGGGCAGCCCTACGTATCATAGTCATCGATGAACAAAAGCGCGGGAGTGGCATGGGAAAATACTTGATGGACTGCTGCGAGGGAGAACTGAGGAAACAGGGTATATCACTTCTTCAAACAGAAGCTTCTCCAAATGCCTATCTTTTTTACAAGAAACTTGGGTACATAGAAATGCCCTTCAATAATCCAGATGGAGAACCCACTCATCCAGATGATCGAGCAATGGGGAAATATCTATGAGCTCGAAAATGGTCTCCTACAAAGAGTTAATCGGTTTCTTTTGGACATTCATCCGAAAGCAAAGATGGACCTTCTCCTCTATTTTCGTCCAGGACTGTATAAATACATTGGATTCTCTTCTATGGCCATTTATCTTGCGCTGGGTAATCGATATTTTCACTCAGAATGAATCGAACCGTGCATTGGCATGGGGGTCTCTTCAGGCACCGATTATCGTAAGCATTTGCCTTATTGTTTTTATCGAAATCAATTCACGTGCCATGGGGTTCCTTATGGCCAAAGCTATTCCAAGACTGCAAGCAGACATCCGAATGACTATGTTTGATCACGTGCAAGAGCACTCGCCTCATTATTTCAATGAACGATTCGCTGGGAGTTTGGCAAATAAAATCACAGATATGACTACTTCGGTGGAATCGATTCTCCAACAATTATTCTGGCCTATCATTTCTTCCATTGCCATGTCCCTCTTTGGCGCTATTTTTCTCTGGTTTGTCCACCCAATTCTCGCTGGCATCCTGATTTTATGGATTGTTGTCCATTTGAGCATTTGCTTAATGTTCAGTAGGACATGCGACTTATATGAACACCGACATGGGGAATCGCGCAGCACGCTCTTAGGCAAAATCGTGGATAGTCTGACTAACAACTTTGCGGTCAACCTATTCTACCGATTTAGATACGAAAAAAACGCATTAGTTCCTTCTCAGAAAGAAGAAGAAAAGACCAACGTCTCTGCTAGAAGATACGTTGAAAAAATGCGCAGTGTCACATCGTTCTTCTACGCTACTATCTGCTTTATAGGCATCAATGGATTTGTCATCTATTTGTGGCTTCAGCACCAAATCACTACTGGTGAAGTTGCACAAGTATTCGGCACAATGTGGAATATTGCTGCCGTCATGTGGGCGGTCGGTGGAGCTTTACCTGCTTTTTTCCAGGCCTTTGGCATAGCAAAACAAGCTTATTCTGTCATGCTTGATCCCCAAGATATGGGTGACAAACGTGACGCGAAGGAATTAAAGGTGCAGGCTGGAGAAATTGTTTTTGAGAATGTGTCATTTCATTATGGAGAGAAAAAACTCTTCTCCAATAAATATGCTCACATCCACAAAGGAGAAAAAATTGGGTTGGTTGGTTTTACAGGAGCTGGAAAGTCCACCTTCATTAGCCTCATTCTTCGGTTTTTCCCTTTGCATAGCGGCAAGATCCTCATCGACGGGCAGAATATAGCAGATATTACTCTGGAGTCCCTGCGACGTCAAATCGCTCTGATTCCCCAAGATCCTATACTGTTTCATAGAACACTCCGTGAAAACATATCTTATGGAAAACCTGAAGCAACAGATGAAGAGATTTTTGCCGCTGCCAAATTAGCGCACTGTGATGAATTTATTCGCAACATTCCAGCTGGCTATGAAGCAAAAGTCGGAGAAAGAGGAACAAAGCTCTCTGGTGGGGAAAAGCAAAGAATCGCCATAGCCAGAGCCATCCTCGTAGATGCCCCTATCCTCATTTTAGATGAGGCTACATCCTCTCTAGACTCAGTTACAGAAAAATATATTCAAGATAGCCTAAAGAAGCTCATGCAAAACCGAACCACCATTGTGATCGCTCATCGCCTTTCAACACTTTCACGTATGGATCGCATCTTGGTTTTCGAGAAGGGAAAGATTGTAGAAGAAGGAACTCATACCGCTCTAATGAATCAAAATGGCTTATACGCCCAAATGTGGAATATGCAAGTAGGTGGATTCTTGCCAGAAGCACCCATGTGAGAAGATGCGAATGGACGATATAATTTCAGCTTATAAAGAACGACTCCACCTGAAAAAGGCCCATTTTTCATACATCGATCATGACGATGCGATGGTTGCGACTGTCTTTAAGGTGATTTTAGAAAACGATGAACAGCTCATTTTAAAAATATGTTCCCGTACAGGCGATTATCTTCGTGAAGCCTATTTCTTGAATCACTTTGCGGATAAGTTGCCAGTACCACGTATCATCCAACTTATTCCACCAGAAACTCATCTTCATGGCGCTATTCTCATGGAATGCTTACCAGGGACATTGCTCAAGACCGAAGATTTAAATGACAAACTTGCCCATGAAATTGGCTCTCTCCTTGGGCGTATGCATCTTGATCGTGTTGAGGGTCATGGAGACCTGGCCGACCCCATTTCTTTGAGCATAGACCCTCGTATCCCTTTCACCATGAAATTTGAGGAAGGAATGGATGAATGTCGAGATCATTTGCCTTCAGACCTTTTGACAAATGTTCGCCGATATTTTGATAAGCACATCGATCTTTTGCTCTCGACAGATGGTCCTTGCATCGTCCATCGTGATTTTCGACCTGGGAATATCATCATCGATCAGGGCAAGATTCAAGGGATTATTGATTGGTCTTCAGCTCGTGGAGGATTTGCTGAAGAAGACTTCTGTCCTCTGGAATTCGGCGAATGGTCTACTCAAAACTCCTATAAACAATCTTTTCTAGAAGGTTATGCTAAAATCAGAAAAATTCCCGACTATCAGGGCATTCTACCTCTTTTGCGTTTAAGCAGAGCTATTGGTGTGATTGGTTTCACAGTCAAGCGGGAGATTTGGCAAACCAAAGGGTCAAAGATTTATCAATTTAATCGTCAGTATCTGGATTCGTTTCTAAAAAACATTTAAAAGCCTTCGCTCTGAGCGTCTTGTTGCGATGTTTCATAATACGTTTATCTAAAACACCCTTCCCCTGGGCAACACGCCTCTCTGACCAAGCGTAGCATTGTTGGGGTTAAGCATATGGGTAACTTCGCTCTTTTGCTCAGTCTTTTGATGACTATGTTCAGGTATTTTTCTGGATCTTTGCAGTTTCGCAGTGAGGTGGGGAATAGATGGGGCTCATTGAAGCATTTCCAAAACTTGATGAATTGATCAGTTACATGAAACTTCTTTCCTTCAGACTCGAGGATTAACTGTTGTTCGTTAGGGCATCCAAGGGAAAATAATTTTTTAGCGGGGAGCGGTGCATACATGAGTGCTCTGCAAATGAGTAAAGCAAGATAAGGCCTTGGCGAGGTGCTTTTTAAAGCTGTTTGCTCAAGGAAATCCAGAAAATAAGTAAGGACTTCTCCTGTGAATTGAGGATGATCTCGATGAAAAGGGCGCCATAGGAGTTTTTCCATTCCAAGCAAAAAGTCATCTAGCCTACCTTCCATATTAAAAAGATAGCTGGAGTACTGTTTTTTGCTCTTTTCGTTTTCGATGGCTTTATAAGCTCTATATATGAGACCGTGTAAATTACATATAATATACTCTTTATTTTCATATTCTGTTATTTGTTTTATTATGAAATTAATTCTTTCTTTTTTCTGATATTTTTTTTGTGGGTCCGCGTATCGCATTATCCACTGGACAAACGATCTTCTAGAACGTTGTGTCGACAGGTTATCTGATTCGTTGACCCATGAATTTAGAAATTGGCCTATAGTGTCAATCGACTCAAGTACCATGGGTATTTCAAGAGTTGAGATAATTTTTTGCCTATTTACTGCTTGAGCCTTCATATCCGTTTGGGTTCCCATTCCTTCATTCCTATTGGAATAGGCTTGAATGAACGCTGTTCTGCTCTGGATGATTGTCTGGAGGGTGATTCGGAGATTCTCAATCATGAATGGCTTGGCGGCAAGGTAGAGCCTAGTTTTTTTATAGCTTCATGCTGAGGCTGTTTGAAGGCATGAGTATAGATGTCTGTGGTTCTACTGTCTTTATGCCCGACGATCCTTGCGATAAGGATCGAAGGGATTCCCAGACTGGCGAGTAACGAACAAGTGGTATGTCGTATCGTATGGAAGGTGGCTCCTGCAATGTTTCCTTGTCTCAATATTCTTTCCCATGCTGATCGAATATCGATGGATTTGCGACTGTTAAAGGGGCTAGAGAAGAGAAGATCTTCGCTATTGTGAGCAGCTAAAGATAACTTCGATAGGAAATCGTAAACAGGGCCAGTCATGGGAATATCTCGAGGCTCTCCATTTTTTGACCTAGAAAGAAGGATCTCCTTATTTTTTAGATCGATGTGTGACCATTGCAAAGAAAGAATTTCCCCTTTCCGCATTCCTGTATGAAGAGCGATGAGAATGATTCCTGGAAGATGGGGGCTGTCGCTCTTTGCGGCTAAACCCTGAATTATATCGATTTCTTCAAGCGTAAAAAAGCGGGTTTTGCTCTTCCCTAAAGGTGGTTTTCTAATGGAGCGTACTGCATTGTGAGTAATCCAGTGCCATTCCTTCATGCAATATTCAAGTACGATGCTCAAAGAGGCTAGATATCGAATTACAGTTGTGTTTGTTCGCTGCCCACCATTTTTGCTAGGTTCTGACAGAAGGCGATCACGACATTCGGCGACCATTGGGGCCGTGACATCCGATAGGGCGAGGCGACCGATCTGTTTATTCCACCAATTCAAGTGATGGATGACATTTTTTGCATTTCTAGGCTTATGGGGCAGGACAAGAGATGTATATTTCTCAATCGCATCAGATAACCGTCTTCGTTTTAAGGATTCTTTGGTGATTGATCCCTCGTCGATTCCCCGAAGCATCTTGCGTTCCCACGCTTTTGCTTCTGGCTCGGAATCAAAGGTCTCAGCTTTATAAAATCTTCGACCATTTTTGTATGTGTTGATGATCATCTGATATCTATTTTTGATCTTTCCTTTTTTGTCTTTTTTTGTCGTTTTACGAATGCGTAAATGAGACATCAGATCCTCCGAGAGTCGGTAAATGAAAGAGATAATACAAATTTTACTCGTTCTTTCATATAAAAATCGGATGTGATATCCGAAGGTCTATGAATTTCAAGTACTTAACTATAAGTTGCTTGCGATTAGAATATGTTAACTTTTGATTTATGTCATGATATTTGTCATGAGTTAAGGAGATGAAGAAATTGGAGTGACGATCGGCTTAGGAGAGAAAGACAACTCAAAAGATGACTTTAGATTCGCACATAGGTACAATTCATGACATTTATCATGACAAAGAGGAAAAACGGAGACGTAAGAGAATGCGTAAGTTGTTGAGAGTAAAAGATGGGGCAACCTGGACTTGAACCAGGGACCGACGGGTTATGAGTCCGCTGCTCTAACCAACTGAGCTATTGCCCCGCGAAATAACTTCTCAGTTTACTCCAGACAATCACCTTTTCGCAAGGATTTATCTTTAACAGGCTTAGGTAGAGTTGCTTAAGCGATATATAAAATCGTATGCTGAAAATGGGGCGGACCGGTATCATGGGGGGCACTTTATGGACGCCGTACCCTCCGCGCAAAAACAGGCTCAGATGAGCCGCTCTCTTCTCTGGATCAACCTGCTCAGTGAGCCTCTGTCTACGCTCTATGCGTTTTTGGTCTTTATTCTGTATAAGGACCTGGGGATCAGTCCGTTTCAAATCGCTTTGCTCACGATGCTCAAACCGGTGGTGACGATTTTGTCGTTCTACTGGAGCGCGGGGGGCAAAAGGCTCCGGTCCAATGTCCTTTGGGCGGGGTTCTGGATGAGGGCTCCGTTTCTCTTGTGTCCGTGGGTCGATTCTCCTTGGTATGTGATTGGGGCGGCGGTGAACTATATGTTCTTCTACCGGGCGGGGATTCCGGGGTGGCTGGAGATGGTGAGGAGAAATTTACACGAGGAAAAGCGGGGGCGGGCGTTTTCCATCAGCTCGGCGTTGGGGTACTTGGAGGGGGTGGTGCTGTCGCTTGCGATGGGGGGTGTTCTGGATCGGGAACCGGCGTTGTGGAAGGGGCTCTTTTTCGGGGCGGCGGTGGTGGGGCTCTTTACGCTGGTGATTCAGTCGGGAATTGAGGTGGATGAGGAGGGGGGAGAGGAGGAGGTTCTCTCCTTGAGGGAGCGGGTGGTTCGGCCGTGGCGGGATAGTTTGCGGCTCATGCGGGAGCGGCCTGACTTTGCTCGGTTTCAGTGGGGGTTCATGATCTGTGGTTTTGGGATCATGCTGATTCAGCCGGCGTTGCCGATTTTTGCGGTGGATGATTTGGGGATCTCGTATACGGAGATGGCGGCGGCGATCTCTATTGCTAAGGGGCTTGGGTTTGCGGTTTCTTCTCCTCTTTGGGGTCGTCTTTTAGCGAAGATGTCTTTGATTCGTTTGGCAAGCGCGATTTTCCTTGTGGTGGGGCTTTTTCCGGCTCTCCTTTCTCTTTCTTTGTTTGGGGTGGGGTGGTTTTACTTGGCTTACTTTTGGTATGGGGTGGGGCAGGGGGGGAGTCACTTGGTCTGGAACTTGTCGGGGCCGGCTTTTGCTGGCAAGGAGGAGAGTTCTCGCTACACGGGGGTGAGTGTGGTGATGGCGGGCTTAAGGGGGGCTGTGGCGCCGCCGTTGGGGGGATGGTTGGTCTTTATGGGGGGGG
>CAIVVG010000200.1 GCA_903909295.1 uncultured Chlamydiae bacterium | reverse complement strand
TAACCCGCATCGGATGTGATCATCGCAAAAAAGAAGGCAAAAAAGACCAAAACCCATAGGGAGGGGTCTTTATCGGTCGGCGAGGGAGTGTCGTAGATATGGAGAAGATCTTCCCCTATTTTAGCCACGCCTCGATTCTCAATATAAGTGGGGATCGAATCGGAAGGCTCAATGTCAATCCGCTCAGAGGAAACCGCTAGGACGCTGAGGAGTCCTTGCAGGGTGGTCACTCTATTTTTAGGGACCCATGCTTCGATGGCAAAGAGAGATCCTTCCAAGGGGGCAATCGCATCGTGCTTCACTAAGGCGAGGTAGTGCTCATTGAGGTATTCGTTTAAGCCATTTTGCAAGAAGGGAAGGGCGTTGGCCGAATCGTGGAGCTCAGATTCTGTCTTTAGCAGGTTCATCTTCAGCTCTTCGAGCTGTTTGTGGAGCTCATGCGCCGGTTTATCGATCAGGATCTCGATCATTTTGGGGTATTGCGTCCGCTCGGGATTGATCGCTACAAAATAGTCGAGGTCATACTCATTGCCCACATAGATGACTTCGGGGGAGTGGATGATCTGATGGGCCAGCGTGCTTTTCATGCAGAAAAATTGGAGTACCCGTTTCCCATCCCGCTCAATTTCAGCGATTTCTTTCATGGAAAAGGAACCAAAGGGGGCAATACGGGAAATTTCAGCGCGGAGCATTCGCTGCTCTTCGAGCCCTTTTTCGTGGGCATTATGCGAGGCTAGGATGGCCTCGGCGCAGGTGGCTGCATCGGCGTAGAAGAGGGGGTTTTTCTTAAAGTCGGGGGTGTGCTGGCGGGCGATCTTCATGGCGGCCAAGATCTTTTTGGCCCCTTCGGGGAGTTCGAGCGCTTTTTTATGGGACAGGCCGACGAACTCGAGGATGCCGGCTCTTTGGGCGAGCCCAAAGAAGCGATCGATCTGATCTTTGGCACCGAAGATGAGGTATTTTTCAACAGGTATGATCATTGGGACTCCTCCATGGGGAACAAAAATTCACCGCAGAGACGCAGAGAACGCGGAGGTCTCAGAGAAAAATAAAGAGTCAATAACACTTCCTCTGTGATCTTTGCGTTCTCTGCGTCTCTGCGGTTAATTTCTTTCATCGGGTTTCCTCGCGGAGTGCAATTTTTTTCTTCGCCACTTTTGCCTGCGCTACCGCGCCGAGCTGCTGATCCCCTAAGAAGATCCGGATCTTCTTGATGTTTTCCTCTGCGCGGGGGATGAGGACTTTTTCAAAGAGGTTCACCCGGATAGAAACGTCGCGGAGCTCTTTTTCCAGGGCGCGCTTTTTTTCTTGGCCAATGTGCATGGTCTCTCGCACAGTGACGAGCTCGCGGAGCAGCTCGGTTGCTCGGTCGGTCCATGCGGGGGTATCAAAAAGGGAGTACTCGGAGGGGCGAAAGACGATTTTATCTAAAATGGGGATCTCTACGCCGGCGACGTTTTCATAGCGCTTTTTTACATGGAGGACATCTGCGTAAAGGAGGACGTCGCAGGTAACTTTTTCAGAGAGGAGGGCGCTAAAGGGTTCTATTCGGCTGTGGACAACGCCCATCTGCTCGCGCAAGCGGGCGACTTCGCCTGCTGCGGTATTGACCTCGATCTGCAGCATCGCTTTTTTGAGCTGCAGTGTGGGGAGGTAGCGCGCCAGCTGAGCTAGTCTAGTTTGTTGGATGCGCAGTTCATTTTTCGTTAATCTGACAGTCATTCTTCTTTAGGCCAGTATTGATCCGAAATTTGTTTTTTCATTCCAATTTCTTCTAAATCAAAGCACTCGGCCAATGTAAGCCAGCCGAGATCGAGCGCCTCTTCTAGGGGAAGGTTCACCTCTAAGCTCATCATCCTCTCTTCAAAGAGGTAGCTGTAGCGGAGCAACTTCTCATCCCAGCGCGACAGTCGAAAGCCCATCCCCTGCCGCTCTCTTGCCTTTTTCGAGTCGGCATAGAGGCGGATCATGGTGTTGGCCAAATCGCCGTGGTCTGCGCGGGTCACTTTCCCAATCACGAGCTGCTTGAGGCGGGAGAGGGATCCAAAGGGATCGATCGAGCCGTCATGGAGGTAGAACTGCCCTTCGGTGATATAGCCTGTGTTATCGGGAATGGGGTGTGTGACATCCCCGCCGGGCATGGTCGTAACGGAAATAATTGTGATCGAGCCGCTCCCTTCCATATCGACCGCTTTTTCATAACGGGAGGCCAGGTCGGAATAGAGCGATCCAGGATACCCTCGGTTAGAGGGGATCTGATCCATGGTGATGGCGATCTCTTTGATCGCATCGGCAAAGGCGGTCATGTCGGTCATGAGGACAAGAACATCTTTTCCTTCAAGGGCGAATTTTTCTGCTACGGCCAGGGCCAAATCGGGGACGATCAAACACTCTACAACCGGGTCGGTGGCTCGGTGAATGAACATGACGGTCTTTTCAATTGAACCGGCTTTCTCTGCGTTATCGATGAAGGCTTGGTAGTCGTCAAAGCGGAGTCCCATGCCAGCGATGATCACCACATCGGCATTGGTCTGGTTGGCAATGCGCATCAAGAGTGCGTTATAGGGCTCCCCTGCGACGGAGAAAATGGGGATTTTCTGCGATTTGACGAGGCAGTTAAAGAGGTCGATCATCGGAATATTAGTCCGGACCAACTGGGAAGGAATGATGCGGCGGGTTGGATTGAAAGAGGGCTGTCCGATATCGGTCTCTTCTCCTACGATCTCGGGGCCACTATCGATGGGGTTACCCAGTCCATTAAGGCGCCTTCCCAAAAGGTCATCGGTGAACATCGCTTGGATTCTTCGACCGAGAAAAGTGACTCGGTCTCCCGTCGAAATCCCGCGCGCTGTGTCAAATACTTGGAGTGTGACGAGGTCCCCATCAAAGCGGAGGACCGATGCGTAGGTCTGCGTCCCATTCCCTTTGTGCACCACGGCCATTTCCCCCAAAGAGACCCCTTCTGCTGCGACCGTAATGAGATTGCCGCGAAGGTCGATGATTCGGTCGTAAACTTTTCTCATGTTCCACCGTCAATTTTTTTGATTACTGCGCGCATAGCATCTGCATAGTGATGCGATTTGTAGGGCAAGAAGTTGATATTTTTCAGTTCGTTTTGCAGGGTTAAGAAGAAGGCTCTCGCCGCATCGTGAACATCGAATGCAAACCGTTTTTCAAAGATTTTCTGAATGACTCCAAACATCTCCATCTGCCGGTCCAACGGGCAGTAGGCGTCCTCTTTATCAAAAGCGTTTTGCTGCAAATAGCAAAAGTCGTAGAGCTCCGCTTTGAGGTAGACGACCATATCATCGATCGTGACCCCCTCTTCGCCGACCACCTCCATCCGCTTGCCGATCTCATCTCCCCTGCCCAAGAGCGTCGCCGCTAGTTTGACCTTCGCCGCCCATTGAGGGAATTTTGCATCGAGCTCCGCTCCTACCGGTTTGAGGTACCGACTCCAAGAGATCAACGGATCGACGGCCGGGTAGCGACGGGCATCAGAACGGGTCCGAGATAAGCCATGGAAAGCTCCGACAACGAGGAGGGATGCTTGCGTAACGGGCTCTTCAAAGTTCCCTCCCGCAGGAGAGACGCTTCCTCCGATTGTGAGCGACCCTCTTTTTCCACTCTTCAACAGCAACTCGCCCGCTCGTTCATAGAAGGAGGTGATCCGAGAAGCGAGATAAGCAGGAAAAGCCTCGTCGCCAGGGATCTCTTCTAGACGGCCCGACATTTCGCGCATCGCTTGGGCCCAACGGGAAGTAGAGTCGGCCAAGAGGAGCACATCGAGCCCCATTTGGCGGTAGTACTCGGCAATGGTCGCCCCCATATAGACGGCCGCTTCGCGAGCTGCGACGGGCATCGAGGAGGTATTGCAAATCATCGCGGTGCGGCACATGAGCGGCTCACCTGTGTGGGGATCGGTCAGCTCGGGGAAGGTGCGCAACACCTCGACCACTTCGCCCGCTCGCTCTCCGCAAGCGACGATGACAACGATATCGACGCTCGAGTATTTTGAGAGGTGGTGCTGCATCACTGTTTTGCCTGCGCCAAAAGGGCCAGGAGAGCAGAAACTACCCCCCTTTAAAACAGGAAATTGGGTATCTAAGATCCGGAGCCCGGTATCCATCATCCGCGTAGGGCTTTCTCTTTTCCCTTCAAACAGAGCACTTTTCACAGGCCAGCGCTGCACCATTGTGAAAACAAGGTCATCGCTCCGAGCGATTTCGGCATCAATCGTATAGGCGCCCGCTTTGGCCATATGGGTGATCTTCACTTGTCCAAACTGGGAAAATGGGACCATGATCAGGTGTTTAAAACGCCCTTCCATGACAAATCCAAGAGTATCCCCGCGAGAAAGGGTATCCCCCACATGAGCTACCGGAGTGAACTCCCACTTTTTCGTCCGGTCGAGAGGAGGGAGGTAGACGCCTCGGGTCAGATAGATACCGGTCTCATTAGCCACTTTTTCTAACGGGTTTTGCAAGCCGTCAAAGATCGAAGTGAGAAGGCCCGGCCCCAATTCTGCCTCGAGCAAATGGCCCGAAAAGCGAACAGGCGTATTGAGTTTGACCCCGTGAGTATCTTCAAAGACCTGGACTTTTGCCTCATCTCCCGCGATTTCAATCACTTCAGCCAAAAGAGCCTCTTCTCCGAGACGGATATGCGCTACCTCTCCTTGCTTGATCGCCCCTTCAAAACGGACGTGTAAGAGGTTTCCGAAAGCCTGCACTACAGTGCCGACAGCATGTGTTTTTTTATTCATTAGAGTAACTCAATTTCTTCCAGTTTCTTTTTTCCCCATTCCAGATCCAACCGAGAAATCGACTCGACCAGGAGAAGCCGAGCGAGATAGGCTAAAATTCGATTGATCGTAAAATCGTGGTTTTCCTCTCCGTCTTCAATTTTTTCAAAGCGGTATTTGAGCAACGCTCGCTCAAGGCGATAGGGGTCGGTTTTATTTTCTACGAAAAGAGCTTTTAAATCTTCATATTCCGCAGGAGGGACATATTCGGGGGCATCTTTTTGCGCTAAAATATGAGCCACTAAGGAATCGTCAAAATTCTCAAATTGAAGTTCCCTGACAATATCCCGCTTGAGTTCCTTGGCCCTGAGTGCGAGGAGCACTAACCGGATCTCTCGCTCCCTTGCAAAATAGGTGTGCAAGAAAGGGGCCCAATGGGGAGGCTCTACGCGATAGAGCTCTGCAAAAAGGGCGGAGAAATTGTGGAGCCGCTCCTGATTTGATTCATGTCGATCGAGAAAATCGACGACGTAACTGGGGAGCCCCTCTCGGACGAGAAGCGCCTCTTCCAAGTACTTCCCATCGGAATAGTTCCCCCGATCGTCGAGGGGAAGGCCGAGCCAAAAGGCGCGCAAGTTATACAGATCGATCGGCCCGAGCAGGTAGCTGGTCTGCCGAAAATCGCTAGAGCTTAAGTTGAGGCGGAGCATCTCTCGCACTTCCTTAAAGGAGAGCTCCGGCCGAAGACCGAGTTCGAGGGGGGGAAGTGCTGCAATGACAAAATAGTAATTAGACATTGAAGACCAGGTCCCGGAAGTCTTTTCGAAGGTACCGAGCCAGAATCTCTCGCACAACCTGATCGGAAATATCCACAGTGACGTGGCTGTCTTTCAGCCGAATCTGGACCCCTCCCTCAAAATCGCCTACAGCGACCGAGTGATTTTCCAACCGCTCCAAGACCTTGGAGACAAGGAGTTCATTGATAGAGCGAGGAGAAATGTTCTTCGGAATCAGAGCCACAAAATCTTCGTTGGCCCCTTTTTCCTGCATCGACTGCATGAACGAACTCAAGAGTCCAGCGATCAACTTGGGATCCGCCATCGATTTTCTGACAAGAGAGACGAGCTCACGATCAAAGAGCTCTTGCTCAATTTTCTGCTTGAGCTGCTCAATCCCCTGACGGCAAGAAAGTTGCAACGAAGCGGCAAAAACCCTCTTCTTCTCTTCGATCTCTTTTTGAACCTGATCTTGCAGCTTAGCTGCCTTCTCTTTGGCCTCTGTCGTAATCGTTTGGGCCTGAAGGTGAGCGTTTTCCACAATCTCGCGCGCCTCTTGCTTGGCGGGCTCAAGGGTTTCTTTACGCAGTGCGTCGCAAATTTTCTGGATCTTGTCTTTACCAGTTTCTAATTTCATCTCCAACCCCCTTACTACGAATCCTCGATTCTACACAGATTGGCATTTTTTCCCGTATGTTTTTTTGTTGTGCTAGCAAATATTTGAGGAAATAGATATAAGGAGATTTAAATGAAAAACTCATCTGGAGACGCACTATGAAGAAACTCACAGTATATATGGCGGCCGTTGCCCTTCTTTGCAGCAATGTAGCTCAGGCACAAGAATCTACACCAGCGCCTAAATCCGCTGGGGCAGTAGCCGCCTCGAGCAAAAGATCGGGCTGGGTAACTTGGGGGATTGGATTCGCAGGACTTGCAGTTCTTGGCGTAGTAGTAGGAGTCACAGTTGCTGCGGCAACCTCAACTCCTTCAACATCTTCTCACTAGTTGAGTCAAGGGGGGCGTAAGTGCGAAGACTTGTTTCTACTTTTTTGTGTTTAAGCTTATGCCTCTCTGCAACGGCTCAAGAGGCCAAAATCAACCGCCAAAATTCGAACCGAGGGTGTGCTGCTGGGTCTGCGACCCGCAGTGGAGCCGCGTTATCGATGATGGGGTGGGGCTTCCTC
>CAIVVG010000199.1 GCA_903909295.1 uncultured Chlamydiae bacterium | reverse complement strand
TACGACTATCTCTTCTTTGAGGGCTTCTATCTCTTTATCTTTTTTATCCATACAAAACTTATGAATGATTTGAACAAAACTTTAAACACTTTTTTCTTTCCCAACCTGGGTAGTTACGTTAATTTAAGGTACAGCCCTCATTTGCACCGCTTCCATAATTCAACACAAGATTAAGTGAAGGTTGTTCGTTCTATAGCTAAACCTATATATTTTTGGTTACAGGAAAATCAGGTAGCTTAAGGAATCCTTATGTTAATTCGAAGTTTCCGTAACCATTTTAAGATAATCAGGCTAGATCAGAACCAATGCTGTGTGTTACTGGCAACATTGATAAGAAAAAAAACAATTTTTCAGCTTGGTGGATTTTACCACCCTCTGGTACGCGTGATGGGTATGTAGAAGATGTGAATGAATATGGAGAGTGGCATGTTCCGTACTGATGAAGATACTCCTTGTCTCGCCCGTAAGTTCGTTTCGGTGGTCTTGGTTTTTGCCTTGTTTTCAACAAGTCCTGGTGTGGCGGCTATCGTCGACGAGGTTTGGGAGAGGCTGGAATTAGGACGAGATCCGGTTGGGTTTGCGGCTGCTAGGGGGGTCCCAGTCGCAGATCTGGTAAGTCTCATTGCTGGTGGTAAGGAATTCTTCATGACTCAGGATATGGCGAGGCGGGTTTTGCGCCAAAACCGGTATGGGGGACTTGAGGGTGTGGATGAGGAGGTCATTTCGTTGGGAGCCGACTGTGGTGCCCTCGAATGTCATAGACTTGATGGCCCTTCTACTGCGACTTTTGGGGATTTTTTTGCTGCACGCGAGTTAGAGAGGCATCTGTGGGGAGAGGCGCCGGAGGAAGCGGAGCTTTGGTTGCTGCGCAATGTGCATATTAGTTATCCAGATTGTTCTCTTCCTGCAAATGAAGCGCTGTTTAGATCATGGCAGTTGGAGTTTGCAAATGGCACGATTAGTGAGGGGTTTGTTAGAGATTTTGACGCGTCACACAGGATATTACATCTCCTTCAGAACAGGTCTCTTGAGTACGGTGTTGAGGTTCGAATTGTTCCGCAAGGTTCCCAGAGGCTCACAAGCGAAGTTTTAGGGAGGGAACCTGTAGACTCTGAAAGTTTTGCAAGGGTGGTCTTTAACAGTCTTATCCTCCATCCAACGAAGGCTTCTTTTGATAATTTTCGCCTTGTGCCTCACGTGGGCCAGAGGCATTGCATCAGTCCCGTTAGAACTTTTGACGGGGTGAATCCCTCTTCGGTTTCGAGAGTTGTTTATGGTCCTAATATGGGGAAGCATGCAGTTTTGGTTAACAATGATTTCTACGCCATTGGAGATAGAGTCTTGGACACAGTGGTGGCTCCACGTTCGTTGGAGCGGATTCGCTCAATCGTGCCAGAAGTCGTCGTTTCTAACTGGCTGATGGGGATAGGAAGGCTCAATCAAGTCCTATTGGATAAGGAGTTTTCCCCTTACTGGGCGTGGTATGGGGAAGGAATGGAGGCTCTCAGATCACCCATATTAGCAGAGGAAGAGAGACTCGTACGGAAGGCTGAAATGGATCAGCGTTTACTAGCGGATCAGAGGCGGTTTCGTTCTCATCTGTTTGAAGCAGGGTTGCCTGTGCATATCAAACGGGGAGCCGTAAAAGCCTTGCTGCATACCCTGCACGATGTATGTTCATACTTAAAAAGTCCTCAGAATCTTTCCGGGATCACTTATAAGCAGTTGCTTGAGTTTGGAGATTTTTTTGCCTTCCGTATGCACCGTCCTACCAGAAGAATCGGCTACCTAGAGGATGCGATTGGGAGAGAGCCTTTCCCGGGTCTTTCGGGCAAGACAATTTCTGACATATTAAGGCAGTCGGATCATTTTTCCGAAGAGTTCGGGTTGGTGACAATTGCAGAGGGATTCAAGGAGTTTTTAGAGTTTTCATATGGGTTTCAAGGAGATTTAGGCACTGACACCTTTGATCTTGATCTTTTTAACACGATTGCTGCTGGTCTCGAAACGAGAATTCTTCCGAGAAATTTTCGAGTAAGGATCGACGACGAAAATCTTAAAAAAATTTACTTTTTCCTTCAAAGACCTGGGGTGTCTTCCGATTGCGTGCGTTTTGCGAAGAGATTGGGATTAGACTTGAATCTTTCTGATTCTGAAGGCAGGACTTTTTTGCATAGAGCCGTGGAGAGGATGGACGAGGATTGGGTTAGAGCCCTCTTAGACTGTGGGGTCAACACGGAGCTAGTGTGGACTAGTTCTCTACGGGGGGAGGGAGACAAAAGAACGGCCCTTGATCTTCTCGTTTCCCAAAGGCAAGATCCGAGGGCGCCGGCTATTTTCTGCGCTCTATTAGAAAGGCGTGGAGTTGGATCTGGTCTTATCAATCCCGAAGCAGCATTGGAGTGGTACCGGGAGCTGCCAAAACCCGCAGAGAGGATTGAGCCTCCTTTGAAGGAGGCGTTTATTAACTTGGCAAGGCGTCATCAGAAATTTTCGTGGCTTGCGGTTCTGGAGGATGTTTTTTTCCCTAGAGCTTTTGGTATAACACCAGCTGAAATGAGGAGACAGCTTAAGCAGCAGGTTTTAACGGATTCAAGAATGAAGAGGCGCTACGAACGCCGTGAGGAAGAGGCTGTTGAGGATGGTGGGAGCTTCGTGGAGTGTGATCACCTTCTTGTGGAAGCTGTTCGTGGTTATTTGAAGGAGACATTAACGGGGATTGATCAGGCTGTTGGTTATTTGGATTTAAGGGAGGAGCCTTTGCAGGGGGGGACTCCGACCTCTCAACTGAAAGCGTATCTTGGTAAGCTCGGGTATGCAGGGCCTGAGGCCACGGTTCTGCTGGAGGCCCGGAATTTTTTGGGGTTTGAGGTTGGGTCTGTTGAGGATGCTTTGCCTCGAGTTTTGTTAAAGGACTATCTTGTCAAGCTTGGGTATGTAAGAAATGAAGACGCATTGGGAGATGAGGTTCTACTGAGAGGGGCTCGGGACCTTGTGGAAGAAAGAGTACGGTCACTTGAGGAGGCGTACTATGCGTTCCAGTTTGCCACAGACAGGCATGCCCCTTGGCTGGTTGAGGGTGCGGAGTCAGGACCTAGGTTATTGGGTGACGATATTCGGCAACAGCTTTGGGGAGATAGGAGTCATTTCAGACGGGTAAATGCCGAAGGTAGGCGTTCTGTTGGTAAGGTTTTTAAGCGGGATGGTCTGTTAGATGAGTCTGGTGTTTTGTTTTTTAAACGATTTCCAGAACTTCCGGGATATGAGGCAGCTGCAGGGATAGCCATGCGTGACCTTGTTGGGCATGGTACACCCTTCAGTGACCTGTTTAATATTAGGGGAATGCCGTACCTTGTTTCTCAAGGTATACCAGATCATCAGGGGGAGTGGAAAACTCTTCTATCGGGAGAATTTGGAGTATTGAGAAGAGATGACGTCGCTGTCAGAGAGAAGGCGAAGGAGATTTTTGAAATTCTCGACCCGGTTGATACGGCAGAGTTGATTTTAATGGCGATGGTTTTAAATCCGGAAGATGGTAAACTTGATAACTTTGTTTTGACTTCAACACTCGAAGCTGATTCTCTTCGACGACTTGTCTCCATAGATAACGACCACGTTTTTGCACCTCCTATTGGTGATCCTACGATTCAGGCTCAGCTGAGAGAAGCTCGTCTGACTCAAGTGGAGACCCTTTTGTTTGCCCTGGGACAAAAGAGGTTGGGGGTTGAGGGGCCCATGGATTGGAAGATCCCGCCTTCTGTAGCAGAAAAATTTAAGGAAATTGATCCTCAGCGTTTCGTTGTTAAGTGGTTAGACAAGGTAGCCCGCATTAGCGCACGTTATGCTGCCTTGTTTCCGGATATTCAGAATATTGACGTCAGGGATTCAAGTGGGGTTGTGAGAAGACTAACCTTGAGTCCACTGCCGTACCTTTGGGAGCGTCAAGAAAGCTGCGTTCGCATTCCTGTTAATGATCGCGTCGTTGGTGTCGTCTACGACAACCTTTGTCAAATCAAGGAAATCTTGGCTTCATGCCACTCTGACATTACGCCTATGCAGCTTTTGTCGTCTCTTTCTCCGGTCTTGACTGATAGAGGGCGCCTGGGATTTTTGGGAATTCACTCTTCTTCCGCTACGGCTGTCGCAAGGACGTTGGGCTTTGGAACAACTAGGGAAACGATTGCTGCCAGTATTTCGCCGGGAGGGGCTCTCTTGAGTGGACTCACGCTTAGGATGGGGCGCACAATTGAACAACTAGCGCGTTTGGAGTTGTCTGCTAGAGAGCTAAAAAGTGCCCGGAAAAAAGCCGCCGATGAATCACGGTCGCGGGCTGAGGTGCCTCCGTTAACCCCCGAGAGACTCAGGGCCAGTCTGGAGCAGCATACAGCGGTTTCTCAGGAAGTTTTTGCTTTCCTAACAGCAGATGCTGATGTCGCCGTTAGGAGCGACTATCAACTATGTCGCTTTTTGAAAAATACAGATATGCAAAAGTGGCCCTCTGCGGAACAGAGGAGGTTGATAGACGTTCTTAGAGGGCGTGGCATTGCGCGTTTTCCATTGACTCGTCTTACTTTTGGTAACTGCACAGAGCTAAGTCTAAGAGATTTTACAACCCCAGGGGAAACGACCTTCTCCGATAAGGTACTCTTCCATCTCTCTCTTCCAGGGTGTAACCCTAATCTTGACGCACCCAGGTCTGGGGAGACGTCTGGAAGGGGGGGAATTAAGGATTTTTTTACAACTATGGATGTTAGAGGATTTGCGGGCACTCCTCTTGTTTTCGCGGGATTGAAACTACTTGATATTTCCAGAACAAATCTGGGTAGAGAGGTTGTCTTGAGTGGTGGGTTCGCACCCACTCTTGAAACTCTAATGATTAAGGGTGTTGAGGATTTAGTGAGGGTTGAGCTCATTTCTTTTCCTCACCTCAAGCTTTTATCTTTAAGTGGTTGTAAGAATCTTGGAGAGATCAACATAAAAAAGATGGTAGGAGGTTCACCCTCTGCTCCTCTTTCAACTCTTCAAGAAATTCGCCTAAATGGTGTTGCCTCTTGGAATGACAGCAAACAGGATGAGTTGGTTGCCTGCACTCCTAAACTCGCCAGGATGCGGCTCCAGGGGACAAAAGTTACATTGCCAGGGTTAAGAGAGGTGTATCCTCGTGAGCCCAGCGAGAAATTTTTTAGATTAACAAGGGAGATTAAGGCTTCTGCCTTGTTTGAGGAGGAAGATTTTGTCCTGGATGGTTTGAGGACCCAGTCAGCGTGGGTAACTCCGGAGAATTTTTCACACTTAGGAGTTTCGACGGGTTTGGGGGTTCTTGGGGTCTTTTTTCCTTATGTTGGAATCCCCTTAGGGTTAGTTTGGGGCGTCGGAGTCGGCATCAAGAAGGCTTTGGATAGAGGGAAGTTAGAGGGGGCTGCTGGTGGGAGCGGTACTGTCGCAGGAACCGTGGCGGCTGGTGCTGCCAACCGGGGAATAGTTTTACCAGTTGCTAGTTCTCTTGGAAGGGAGATAGCTGAGGAGATGACAGAGGAAGCGGTGGATATTCTCGCAAAACAGGCTTTAGCTTACTCAGCGAAGAAAGCTGCGGAGAAAGCAGCAGAAGCTGCAGTAAAGGGAGGGGTAGATTTGGCGGCAAAGAAAGCTGTGGAAGTTGCGGCGAAGGCTTCTCTAGATGCCGCAACAAAGAAGGCAGCAGAAGCTGCAGCAAAGGCTGTGGTGGATGCAGCAGCAAAAGCTGCCGCTGAAGCAGCAGCAAGGGAGCTCGCAGAAGCCACGGCCAAAGCAGCCGCAGCAGCTGCAGCGAGAGAAGCTGCGGAAGTTGCAGCAAAAAAAACAGCGGAATTTGCAGCAAGGAGCGCGGCAGAGGCTGCAGCAATACAAGCAGCAAAGGAAACAGCAAAGAAGACAGTGGAAACAGCAGCAAAAGCTGCAACGGTGGGGGTTTCCTCTGTTCTTGGAGGAGCCTTTGCCGCTTTTGACGTTATAATGGACGAGCGTGACCGCAGCAGAATTATGAGGGTTTTTATCGGAAGTCTTTTTTCTGAGGGAATCAGGCGAAATTCCCGACTAAGGAGACTCGATCTGTCGAATGTGGGTCTTGGGGATGAGGGATTCTCTCTCATTGCGGACGCTCTAATGGGCAATTCGAGCATCACCAATCTTGTTCTTTCTGATTGTGGCGTTGGTGATAAGGGTGTGGAAAGGTTAGCCTTGGCGCTGAGAGGCAATGTGACCTTGTCTTCTCTTGGCCTGAAAAAAAATAATATAACAGATAAGGGAGCCAAGGCCCTGTATGAATCACTGGAAAGCAATGCAACACTTAGGATTCTCGACGTCTCTGAGAATAGGAAGATTGGTGAGGCAAGAAGAGAGGATTTGACGAGGCTCATGGTAAGAAATTCGCTAGTAGGGAGCCCCGGTGTCGGAACGCAGAGAGGATTTCTCAGAGGAAACCTAGATGGACAGGGTATCTTGTTTTCCAGGTGTATTTTGGAGGAGGATGCTCCTTATTTCGGGTATAACGGGCTAGGTATTGGTAGGTTGACGGTTGCGCGTCTTTTGTTCGATGGGTTACGTGATGAGGGGGTTCGTTCCTCTATCGCTGAGGAAGCTAGCTGGGCTTTGCAAAATGGATTTATGCCGACGGGATTCCCGGAGTGGTGCCGGCTTTTGCAAAGACAAGAAAGCAGGGAAGTGAGAGGTTGGAGTGCTCGGGCGGTGGCTCAGGTAAGGGATCGTCTCGTTGGGGTTGGTGTTGCTCTGACAGCAGCAGTAACCGCCTCGGTAAGTAGTAAAGCAGTCTTGTGGGAGGATGGTGAAGATATGCCTCTAGTACAGGGCTCCGCAGAGGGGGGAATGCGGAGCTTGAGAGGTATAAGTGCAGTCTCTAAATTTCTGGCAGAGTATGTGAAGTGTTCCGTCGTAAATGAACCTTGGCTCCGGTGTAACGTTGAAGTAAAGGAAAGTTTGGGAATTCTCAGAGCTATTGCGCAGTTAACCAGAACCACACTCTTTATCTGGAGGATTGGAGCTAGAGGAACTCTAGAATTGCAAGAGCGTTTAGGAGGTGCCGGGTCTTCGGGTTCGGTAGAGGAGGGAGTCCATATTCTAAAAAGTAGAATAGATTCTCTCGAGAAATCTGAGAGGTTGATAATCTCCGGCTCTTCAAAGAACCCACTCGCTCCTGAGGTGTCTCCAGGAGTGCGTCGAGAGACGGGTAGAAGACATCGTTTTGGACTCTCCATTGATGGAGGAGGAATGCGTGGCTTGATCCCGGCCGTAATGCTATCGAGGTTGGAGGGGATGGCTCGCGATTACGGTAGGAGGAGTGTTAGAATACACGACCTGTTCGATTGTATTGGAGGGACTTCTATAGGAGGAGTTCTGGCACTTGGGTTAACTATTCCAAAAGCCGATGGCAGCCCTTCCCTGGAGTGCGCCGGTCTAGAAGAATTGTTCACAAGGCACGGGCGGGATATTTTTGGAAGAAGACCGGTTGGCGTATTGTCGGGTCTCTTTTTTACGCCTAAGTACGATGCCCAGCCTCTTGAAGCTTTGTTAAGAGAGAAGCTTGGTGATGCTAGGATTGGGAGTGCGTTAAAGCCGGTTCTC
This sequence comes from uncultured Chlamydiae bacterium, assembly GCA_903909295.1. Lineage (GTDB taxonomy): Bacteria > Chlamydiota > Chlamydiia > Chlamydiales > SM23-39 > CAIVVG01. The sequence goes on along the minus strand of CAIVVG010000199.1, from coordinate 3,624 downwards.
ATAACAGCTGTTCGCGTTGATTCCAGCCCGTACAGAGCTTCGGTATTTAACAGCGCTGTTGAAAATCATGGAGCATGGCCTGCTTGGCAGGCAGCAAGAGCCACAGCGGCAGCGCCGACATACTTCGCCGCACCAACTTTTAGTTGGCCTTCGGATAGGGATGGTATGCCTCGTCCTGTATGTACTTTTTGGGATGGAGGTGTTTGGGCAAATAACCCCGCAGAGCTGGTTTTGGACAATATCTGCAGAATTTATAGTGTGGGGAGAGAAAGTGTCAGCATTCTTTCTTTCGGAACTGGTGAGACAGAGACTTCGTATTTTCCTCCAAGTGCTTCAGGGGCTTATCACCCCAAAACGATTAAGGGTCTTATATATGGGCAGATGGATTTGGGGGCCGCTGCGGTTGATGCAAGGATGAGGATGTTCGGTGACCGTTATGTGAGGTTACAGCCATCTATTGTTGATGATTCCGGGAGAGCGATTCAGGCAGAACTGGATAATTGCACAGGGTGTATGCTGGAAAAATACAGGGAGGCAGCCGATAGAAAATTTAGGGAGGAAAGGGTAGCTCTGGAACTTTTAGTGAGACAGGCTCTTGGGACATAATTTAATACCCCTGAACGCATACGATGCGCTTTAATTCAACCCTTGTGTTTGGTCAGCATATTTTTAGTCGCCATGGGGCACTGGCATAAGATCGCTTACAAAGCAAGCATTCAAAATTCCAGGAGATAAACGAATACGGTGAGATTTCCATCACATCTAGGAAGCAAAAGATCTTGCTGGCAAGCTCGTTTTCTAAAAACAATGGTTATTATTCTCATTGTTACGGTTTTCTAAATTATCGTTCTCAATCGGTAGCTGTAGTGATGGCAAAAGCGTTTGGATATGCCAAGTATATGGGCGCGATTAAAAATGTGATGTGGCGTTACGTCGTGCGACGGTTAATGGGAGGGAGCAAAAATGGTTAGTCAGAAAGTGAGAAGAGTAGCTTTAGAGGGAGAGGGTGGTGTCTTTATAAACCCCGATGACTCTTCTGGCTCAAATAAAACACATAATACTATTGCTGTTTTGATGGGGAATACATTAGAATTATTTGATTTGGCTTTATATATCCATCTTGGAATTGCCTTGCAAAGTATTTTCTTTGGTGAACAGTCTCCTTCTTCTTCCCTTTGGTATGCGACCCTAATTTTTAGTTCCACTTACCTCGCTCGACCCATTGGAGGACTGATTTTTGGTTACATTGCAGATGTGACGGGTCGCAAGAATGTTTTTGTTTTTTCTACGATTGTGATGGGGGGAGCTGCCTTTGCAATCACTTGTATCCCAACGTATGAAGAAATTGGTATTGCCTCCGGTATTATTTTGTTGGGCTTGCGTATGCTTCAGGCCGTTTCTAGTTTGGGCGAATGGACGGGAGCTTTGTTTTACCTATCTGAGACCAATCGTAATGACCCCCATGAGCGTTGGTGGTTGACGATGGCGGATGTTACCATGAATTTAGGGGCTGTGCTTGCCCTCCTGATATCGACGTTGTTTTTATTATCGCCTTCTAAAGACGCCTGGAAGTATCCTTTTTACTTTGGCAGCCTGATTGCATTTTCGGGAATGTATGCCCGAATGTCTCTAAAGGAAACACCAGAGTACTTAAAAGCCGCTCGAGATCGTTCCATTCGCTATCGAACAATCTTAGCTCAACTGCCTCGGAAGATTTTTAATAAGAGGATCCTGCCTGTTTTCGTGCTCAGCATTTTTCCTATTAGTGACTTTTTTACGTTTGTCCTGTGTTCTGAGATTTTGAAGGAAAAATTTCATCTTGTTCCTTCCCAGATTGTTTCTCATAACTTGGTTGTCTACCTGATTGATTTTGTATTTAGTCTTTTTATTTTGTCCCTTGTTAATCGATTTAAAGGCTGTCTGATTGCTAAATTTCGTTGTTATATCTATATGGTCTCTCTCATCCCTATTTATTTAATCTTTTCTTGGTATCAAGACAACGCAACGTCTCATTGGCAGTTTCTTATTCCCAGGGGCTCTTTACGTGTTTTATTATGAATGGGATGTCCTTAATGTACCTTTATCCCCGGTTATTCGAGGTCATCGGAGGATACACTCAATATGCGTTCGTCTTTTCTTTGTCCCGGATGATTGCTGTGGTTTTCCTGCCGATCATCGATAGCCTAGTGTATTGGAACTTGGGCATAAAAGGAGTGTTTTTCTTCTTTTTCCTTTCGGCTTGGGGTTTTTTGTGGGCCATTAAAAGGTTAGAAAGTTTTGAGATAAAGATTATAAAAAACAAAAGCGACGCATTCAAGTCGGAAACGAATACATTAGAAGGAGTAGACGTTAAAGCTTAGACTGTGGGCATATGGATCATCCTATAGAGGGGTTATTGCATATGCCAGAGCTTCAACCACGTCAGCGAGTTTTTTTTATGTGCCTTAACAAATAACTTATGGGATGTTGCACGTGGTTTGTGAACGCGGCAATCAACAGTTTTTATACTGGCTAAAAGCAATGGATAGCAGTTATCAGGAAGCCGCTGTTTTGTTAAAAACTACGGTTACAAGAATAGAAAGGTATGCCTTGGGAACCCTTCCCATCACTCCCAAACATTCAGGCCAATGTCGGCAGTTTCTGAGAGCCAGAGGAAAAGCACCTCCTGAATTCACTGATTTTTAGGAAGATTATCATGCTCCACTTTGCCATCAGTAATGTTGGTATCTGGCAATCTTCAGCCTATCCTATGGAATAACTCAGCAAAGCTAATAGCAAACGCCTTGCCATCTGAGCTTCTACCAGGTCACACATGTGTCTCATTTTGTTAAATAGCCACTTATTCAGCTAAATAACGCTGTGTTGACATAGGAAATACTCTATTATCACAAATAACACTATATTTGTTTTCTAAAAATAAATATTGCTACAATAAATATACTGTGCTTTAATGAAGTTCATCATTAACACTAAGCCAAAAAGGAGTCCCATTTATGGCCTTAGACACCGCTCTCAATTACCAAATTACCGATGCCGTCACACAAGCCAATGTGAAAGTGCTTGCCGACTCTCCCGCCTTATCCTTAAGCAATCTTTACCAGATGATCTCACAGTCCCTGGGTCTGTCAGCCCAAAACGCCGTGATGTCTCAACAACAGTCCAACATCATCCATCAGGCTTCAACCACTCAGGGTGTTAACTTGATCTATGCGGTTGATACAGCCTCTGTTGCTGATGCCAGTGAAAAGATTTCCAGATCAGACGTGCCGTCAAGCATGGTTGATGTGTTGGGCGTGCTCAAAGCGTTAACCAGAACATAAGCTTGATGTCCCTCAATAGTCCTAAGTTATAAGTTTCATTTTTAAAGGAGGCTAACCATGGCTCTGCCAACCCCCGTTAATTCGCAAATTACCGATGCTGTTACCCAAGCCAACGTGAAGGTCATAGCAGACTCCCCTGCCCTCTCGCTCAGCAACCTATACCAACCCGAGTTGCGTTTAAGGATTTAATTTAACGACAGATTCTAGAGATGGTTTATCGTCCCTGAGCTGGTAATTAATTAGTCCCGCAATGAGGTGAGCAAAAGCATTGGTGGGGCTTCGGTGTCTTGTATGGACAAAGGTA